>NZ_LIRG01000006.1 GCF_001419695.1 Streptomyces prasinopilosus | reverse complement strand
AACCGGCGCCCCGGCGGTCCTCCGTGATCTCCGGCGTCACGCCACGGCGCCGGTTCACCCTTCGGCTCACCGGGTGCCGCGATCGCGGACGACGGAACCGGAGGCGTCCCGTCGGCCGTCCGGTCCCTCCTCTTCCTTCCCCGGCGAACCGGTGAAGGGGGAGGAGGGAGTTCGGGGACGGGGGCCCCGCGGGCAGGACCGGAGGGAGGCGTGCCGGCCGGTCCTCATGTGCCGCTAGCGGACGTCGATGTAGTCCTCCCGCCCGTGGTCCGCGTAGTGGGTGCTCGGGGTGTCGACGTAGCGGATCTGCCAGGTGCCGTCCTGCCGGGCGGTGAACTTCTTGCTGAAGGTGCCGTTGGACAGGGTCTTCGCGGTGCCCAGCTTCTTCCAGGTGGCGCCCTTGGTGGAGGCCTTGAAGTAGACGCGGACCGTCTGCCCGGGGAACGCCTTCCAGGAGGAGCCGGACTTCTGGACCAGGCTGCCCCTGGCCGTGAGCGTCCTGCCCTTGCGCACGTCCTCGGGCGTCATGTCGTCGTCGACGAGCTCGGTGTACTTGCGGCCGAGCTTGAAGGACGCGCTGTTCAACGACGCGCCCGTGTGGCGGAGGCGCCAGTGGCTGCCGGTCGAGCCCTTCTCGGCCGGGGACTCGGTGAAGGTGGCGCCGTACTTCGCGGTGAAGGTCCCCGCACTCGACCAGGTCTTGCCGTCCGTGGAGTGCTCGATGGCGACGACGGCCGACGCGCCCGCGGGGTAGGAGCCCTTCGAGACGCCCAGCCTGCCGGTAAAGGTGACCTTCCGGTACTTGTCCACCCCCGCCTTCAGCGACGTGAACGTGCTCGTCCTCGGAGGCTCGGCGACCTCGAGGGAGTGCGCCGTCGGGTGGAACCAGCCCCATTCGCCGGGCTCGATCCTCACCGTGCCGCCCTGCTTGACGGTGTACCGGGCCGAGAAGGACCCGTCCTTCCGGGTCGGCAGGACCCCCTTGCCGCCGATCGTGAGGCCGTAGCCGGCCATCGGCTTCTCCGTGCCGTCGTCGGCGACACGGGTGAGCTTGCCCCGTACGGGAACCTCACTGCCGTAAGGGGCGTTGACGACACCGAGGGGGGCGTCCACCTTCAGCTTCAGTTCCTGCTTGCGAAACGGCAGGGTGATCGTCTCGTGCTCCGCCCCGAAGCTGTAATGGTGCTGGACGTCGGTGTCCTCCCCGGAGAAGTGCAGGGTGTCGGTGAAGCGTCCCTCGTCGTCCGTCCGCAGCCAGCCGTCCCCGCCGTACGGCGCACTGGTGCGGTGGTAGAGCCCGGCTCCCGCGAACGGTTTGACCTCACGCGTGTTCGGGTCCTCGGCCACGAGGGTGCCGGACACGGTGATCAGGTGGTTGTCGTAGGAGATCCACTGACGGTCGCTGGTGACCGTCAGCCGGGGGGCGAGTCCGTAGTCGAGTTCGCCGTTGTCACGGTCGATGAGTTCGTCCGGCCGGCCTTCCCCGACCACGACGTCCGTGGTGTAGACGCCCATCTCGGGGAGCGTGACCGGCTCGCTCAGGAACTTCATGTCCCAGCAGTCGCTCTCGGGGGCGCACCGGTCGGCGATCCGGACGGTGTCGAGGACCCGGTCGCTTCCCTTCTTCCGGATGCGGATGCTGACGTCCTCGGGACGCACGTGGTCGTCGTAGGACTCGTAGACGGCGTGTATCCGGCCGTCCTTCTCCTGCGTCGAGGTGCGCGACTTGAGGGTGACGTCGGCCGCCTGCGCGGCCGGCGCGGCGATCAGCGTGGAGGCGAAGACCGTGAGGGCCGTCGTGCCCACCGCTGCCGTGATCTTTTTCAAGGGTTCCCCACCAGGTCTGTTCTCGTCGATCCGCCGGAACTCCGTCCTCTCCGCCGGATCGATGGCTGTGTGTGCGGTTCTTGTGGGGGGTGGGTGAGCCCTCCGTCCGCGGTTTCCACCGTCGGCGGGGGCTCCTGTCCGGCTGCCCGGTGTTCCGTTGGGGGGGGAGGGGCCGCCGAGTGTCTTGTACGTCGGCTCGAGCGAGGTCACCGTGTACGTCTTCGAGCCCGTGCCGGTGCTGCCGGACCTCGACCCCTTCAGCGGGCGGGCCCCGCCCCGGCGGGTGTCGCCGGCTGCTCGTTCGCGTCGGTCACGAGGCCGGCGCGGCCGTCCCGGGTGGGGTCGACGGGCCTCGGGTTCCGGCCGAAGCGGTCGTCGTTCCCGACGGCGCCCCCGATGCCGGACGCGTTCCGGTGGTACGCCTCGGCCCCGGTGCCGGACGGGCCGCCCTCGCGGCCGGGCAGGACCGTGACCGCGCCGCCCCGGCGCTTGCCCGCGTGGTCCTGCCCGGGGCCGCCGGGGCGACGGGGAGGGAGGTGCGGACCGCCGTCGCGAGTGCAGAGGCGGTGACGGGGGCGGTGCGTGAGGCGCGCATGGTTCTCCGTTGTCCGTGAAGTGCCCCCGGGGCCCGAGATGTCCGAGGTCTCCGAGGTGTCCCGGGCGTCCGACGTGCCCGCGGGGCACTTGAACTGCGCTCTTGGACTCGCCCGGAGGCCCGATGGTTGTACGCGGCACAGGAAGGGGCGCGGATACGGTGCGGGCAGGGGTGCGGGCTCGGGCAGGGGCACGGGCTCGGGCTCGGGCGCATCCGGCTCGCGGCCCGTCGGTCGGCCGCGGAGAGCCGAGCGCCGTTACCCCGGCCGCCCAGGGGTACTCGGGGGAGCACCGTGGACCCGCCCTCGTACGGCGGGCCGTCCCCCTACCTCGGAGCGAACGTGAAAGCACTGGTCATCAACTGCACCCTCAAGGCGTCCCCCGAGCCCTCCAACACCGAGGCGCTGGCCACGGTGGTCGCGGAGCGGCTGTCGGAACACGACGTGAAGGTGGACTTCGTACGGGCCGTCGACCTCCGCCTCGCCCCCGGCGTGGTCACCGACGCGGGCGAGGGCGACGAGTGGCCCCCGGTCCACGCGAAGCTCCTGGAGTCGGAGATCCTGATCATCGCCTCGCCGACCTGGCTGGGCCGGCCGTCCTCGGTGGCGCAGCGCGTGCTGGAACGCATGGACGCGATGATCTCCGAGACGGACGACGAGGACCGCCCCGTCGCCTACAACCGCGTCGCCGGGGTGGTGGTCACCGGGAACGAGGACGGCGCCCACCACGTGATCAGCGAGATCTCCGGAGCCCTCGGGGACATCGGCTACACGATTCCCGGCCAGGCGTGGACGTACTGGCACCTCGGCCCCGGCCCGGGACCCGACTACCTGGACGAGCAGCGGGGCCGCGAGTGGGCGCACGACACCGGGCGCGCCATGGCCGACAACCTCTTCGGCGTCGCCCGGGCACTGGCCGCGCACCCGTTGCCGGCCACCGGCTGAGGTCCCCTTCCCGGCCTCCCTCCGGCCCCCCGCCGGTTGTCTCCCCGCCGCGCGCGGGGACGTGGCCCGCCGGTCGTGTGCCGTCCTCCGCCCCGGCTCCTCCCGGCGGGCCCCTCCCGCCGCGCTCCGCGCGTCAGCGGTCGAGCGCGTCCTTCAGCTGCTTCTTCGTCATCGACGAGCGGCCGTGGATGTCGCGCTTCCTGGCCTCCTCGTACAGCTGGTCCCTGGTCGGCCCCTCCGCACCGCTGTGCGAACGCTGCCCGCCGCGCTGGGAGGCCGACTTCGGGTCACGCGTGGAGGTCTTGCTCGCGGTCCTGGACTCGCCCGACCTGGCCCGCTCCTTGTTGACCGTCCGGGCCGCGATCTCCTCGGCCCGCTTCGGCGACTCGCCGCGGTCCTCGGCACTCTCCTTGATGTGTTCGTACTGGCGTTCACGCTTGGGGCTGGATCCGGCCGGCATGGTGGTCCTCCCTTTCTCACGTCTCACGGTTCTCACGTCCCGCGGTCCCGCGCGCCCTCCCGTCCGGGCCGCGGTCGGACGGGAGGGCGCGCGGG
>NZ_LIRG01000599.1 GCF_001419695.1 Streptomyces prasinopilosus | reverse complement strand
CGTCGGGGACGAGACCGCCGTCATCGAGGCCCTGCACGTCCGGGTGGTCGGCTCGGACACGCCCCCGGCCTGGAACGCGTACCTGGGGTCGTCGGGCTGCGGCGGAGACGTGCAGACGAGGTCGTTCGACACGGACCTCGACGCCGGCCGTCCCGTCCTGGTGCCGAAGGCCGGCCAGCGCGGCGTCCCCTACAAGGTCAGCCGGACCGATCCCGAGGTGCTGTACATCACCGCCCGTGCCGACGCCCGCGACGTGCGCTGGTACGTGGAGCTGCAGTGGTCCGGCGGGGGCCGCCAGGGGACCATCCGGATCGACGACCACGGAAAGCCGTTCCGCACCAGCGGCAGCCGGGGCCGTCCCGTGTACGAGCACCCGCTCGGCGGTACGGAATGGTCCGACGTGACGGGGAACTGATGCCCGCGGTCCCGGCACCGGGGGCACGCCCGGGCCGGGGGGCGACGGCGGTCGTTCCGCTCCCCGACCGGTGCGGCACGGCGTTCGTCCACGTCGCCGGTGTCCCTGTCACCGGTGTCCCTGTCGCCGGCGTCGCCGGTGCGGTCGGTGTCCCGGAACAACCGCGGGCCCGCCCCGTGTTGCCGTGGGCATGATGATGAATGCGCCGCGCCCCGAGGTCCTGCGGTACACCGCCTTCTCCAGTGACCCCGAGGGCGGAAACCCCGCCGGCGTCGTGCTGGACGCCGCCGCCCTGGACGACGGCGACATGCTGGCCCTCGCCGCCGACCTCGGGTACTCGGAGACCGCGTTCCTGACCGCGCCCCCGGAGGGCCTCGGCGGGCCGGGGGAACGGGCGTACGGCATCCGTTACTTCAGCCCCAGGGCCGAGGTGCCGTTCTGCGGGCACGCCACCGTCGCGACCGCCGTCGCGCTCGCCGAGCGGACGGGTCCCGGGAGGCTGGTGTTCGCGACGCGTGCCGGTGCCGTGCCGGTGGAGGTCGCCGAGGAGAACGGGACGCTCAGGGCCACGCTCACCAGCGTCGAGCCGTACGTCGGGGAGATCGCCGACGCCGATCTCGCGGAGGCGCTCGCCGCGCTGGGCTGGCCGGCCGCCGACCTCGACCCGGCCTTCCCGCCCCGTATCGCGTTCGCCGGAGCCCGCCACCTCGTTCTCGCGGCGGCGACGCGCGCCCGCCTCGCGGACCTCTCGTACGACTTCGCGCGCCTCGAAGCCCTGATGCACCGCCTGGACCTGACCACGGTCCAGTTGGTGTGGCGGGAGTCGGCCGCGGTCTTCCACGTCCGTGACCCGTTCCCCGTCGGCGGTGTCGTGGAGGACCCGGCGACGGGCGCCGCGGCCGCCGCGTTCGGCGCGTACGCCCGTGAACTCGGCCTGGTCCCCGAGGCCGCCGTCCTCACCCTGCACCAGGGCGAGGACCTGGGCCGCCCCGGCGAGCTCACGGTGACGCTGCGCGCGGGCGACCCGCGCGTCCGCGTCGGCGGCACGGGCACCCGCATCGGCTGAGGCCCCGGCCGCGCCGGCCGTACGGGCACAGCTCTCCCCGACGGGCGCAGAACTCCCGTACGGGCCCAGGGCGTTCCCCCTCCGCGGGCGCCGGGTCCGCCCTCCGCCGGCCCCGGCGTCCCGCCCCTTCCGGCGGTGGTGTGTCCCGCGCCACAGGAACCGGGCCGGGGCGGCGGAGAGTTGAAGAGTGTGAGCCATACAGAACCAGCGGAGTCGTTGCGTGCGCGCATACGTTCGGGGGACCGTGCCGCGTTCGCCGACCTGTACGACCGGTACGCGCGGGCGGTCTACAACCACGCCCTGCGGCTGACCGGCAACTGGTCGGACGCCGAGGAGGCGATGTCCGAGACCTTCCTCGCCGCCTGGCGCACCCGGGAATCGGTGGAGCCGGAGGGCGGCTCGCTCAGACCGTGGCTGCTCGGCATCGCCACGAACAAGGCGCACAACGCCAACCGCGGCGTGCGCCGGCGGCTCGCCTTCCTGGCGCGCAGCCCCGAACCCCGGCAGGTCGAGGACTTCGCGGACGAGACGGCCGGCCGGATCGACGACGCCCGCCGGCTCGCGGCGGTCCACGAGGCCCTGAGCCGGCTGCGCCGCCAGGACCGGGAGGTGATCGCCCTGTGCGTGGCGGCCGGGCTGGACTACCGGCAGGCCGCCGAGGCGCTGGGCGTCCCGGTGGGCACGGTGCGGTCGCGGCTCTCGCGCGCCCGGGCGCGACTGGCCCGGATCAGCTCCGCCCCGCCGCGCGGACGGGGACGGGGACGGAAAGCGGAACCACCCGGCGCCCGCGGAGAGAGGGAGAGTGAGGCCGCGTTCGCGGCCCTGTTCCTGCAGGAGGAAGTCCGATGAACGCCGACCGTCCGCCCCGCACGGGCTCCGCCGCGGGCCCTGCCCGGAGCGCGGCGGAGCCCGTGCGGG
>NZ_LIRG01000598.1 GCF_001419695.1 Streptomyces prasinopilosus | reverse complement strand
CGACCGCTGCCCCGCCGGCCGGGGGCTGCTGCGGGCCGGCGGGGCAGCGGTCGTCCGGCGCTTCGGGTCACAGGGCGACGAGGACCTTGCCGAGGCTGCTCCCGCGGCCGTGGTACAGGCTGCGGTAGGCGTCCGGGACGGCGTCGAAGCCGTGGTGCACCGTGTGGTGGCAGACCACTTCCTTACGCCGGATCAGGTCACCCAGATCGGCGTGCAGCGCCCGCCAGTTGTCGTCGGTGAACCATTCGAGGGAGAAGATGCCGCGCACCGTCGTCCGGGGGAACATGATGTAGGGCAGCAGCCGCGGACCCACCGCATCGCCGCCCACCTGCGTGGCCCACTGCCAGCACACCGCCACCCGGCTGTCGACGTTGAGCATGGAGAAGACGGCGTCGGTCACCGCCCCGCCCAGGTTGTCGAAGTAACGGTCGACTCCCCCGGGGGCGGCCCGCAGCAGGGCTTCGCGGACCCGGTCCACGCCGTCGCCCTGCCGGTACAGCACCACCTCGTCGAACCCGAGCCCGGTCAGGTGCTCCCGCTTCGCCGGGCTGGACGTGGTGCCGACCACCCGGGCCCCGGCCAGCCGGGCGAGCTGCCCGACCAGGCTGCCGACGGCTCCCGAGGCTCCGCTGACCACCAGCGTGTTGCCCTGCTCCACCCGCAGGAAGGTCGAGAGGGTGCCCCAGGCGGTCATGCCCGGGCCGCCCATCGCGCTGAGCGCGGTGGGCAGCGGCAGCGAATCGTCGTACCGGGACGGGTCCAGCCGGCGGTAGGCGGGGAACACCATCGGAAAGGTCCCGGTCTGCCACAGCACCGCCCGGCCGGTGCTGACCACGTGCGATCGCCAGCCCCCGAATCCCTGCACCAGGTCGCCGGGCCGGTGCGAGGCGCGCGGGCCCGCCTCCAGCACCTCCATGATCGAGTCCGCGCCCATGTGGTCGCCCAGGGGCGTGTCCAGGGCGATGCCGTGGAGGTAGGGGTCGACCGACACGTAGCGGGTCCGCAACAGCATCTCGTCCGGGGCCAGGTCGACCGTGACCTCCTCGGTCACCTTCTCGTAGACCCGCTCCACGGGCGGGGTGCCCGCGGCATGCTCCCGGACGACCCATTTCTCGATCCTCACGTCGCTTCCTTCCGTAGCCTGCCGCCGGAGCCGGAGCCGGAGTCTGGCCCGGGGCCGGGACCGGAGCCGGGGCCAGGACCGGAATCGATGGAGCCCGGTTCGGTGTGGGCCGTGGGACCGG
>NZ_LIRG01000597.1 GCF_001419695.1 Streptomyces prasinopilosus | reverse complement strand
CGCACTGAGGGCGCCTCCCGGCTTGCGGGAGGCGCCCTCAGTGCGTGCGGGCCCGGTCCGGGCCCTTCCGGGTCAGCCGCTCACGCCACGGCCCAGCTCCCACAGCTGGAGCGTGGAGGAGGAGTTGAGCAGGTACGCGGTACCGGTGACGTCGTCGTTCGCGGCGACGTACTGCTTGCCCTGCCACAGCGGCAGCACCGGCACGTCCTCGGCAACGATGTTCTGGATCTCGTTGAGGCTGCCGGCGGCGGCCAGCCGGTCGGCCTGGCGGCGGGAGTCCGGGATCAGCTCCTTGCGGATCTTGGCGTTCGCGTACGGCGAGTTGAGGAAGTTGTCCTCGTCCAGGAACGGCGAGATGAACGCGTCGGCGTCCGGGTAGTCGGGGAACCAGCCCATGCCGTAGACGTCGAACTTGCCCTCCTGGCCGTCCGGCCGGAAGGTGTCCCAGACCGCGCCCTCGATGTCGGTGTCGAACAGGCCGCTGTCGTTGAGCTGCTTGCTGAGCTGCTCGAACTCCGCCTTGGTCGCGGGACCGTAGTGGTCGGTCGTGTAGTGCAGCGTCATCTTCACCGGGGTGCTGACGCCGGCCCTCTCCAGCCTCTGGCGGGCCTTGGCGACGTCGGGGTCGCCGTACGTGTTGAAGAACGCGTTGGAGTGACCGGTGACGGTCGCGGGGACCAGCGAGTACAGCGGCTCGGCCTGGGAGCCGTAGACCTTGGCGACCAGTTCGCTGCGGTTGATGATCTGGGCCATGGCCTGGCGGACGGCCTTGGTCTTCACGCTGGGGGCCTCGGTGTTGAAGGCCAGGTAGCGGATCTCCAGACCCGGCGACTCGACGAGGTCGACGGAGTCGTCGGAGTTGTTGCCGAGCGCCGTGATCTGCTCCGGCGACATGCTGCGGGTCATGACGTCGATCTCTTCGCTCTCGAGCGCCTCGCCCATGGCTTCGGCGCTCTCGTAGGAGAGCATCTCGATCCTGTCGTGGCCGACCTTCAGGGACCCCTTGTAGGAGGGGTTCTTGACGTAGGTGGCGCGGGTCAGCGTGCCGTCCTCGACCTCGGTCTCGAACGTGTACGGGCCGGAGCCGTCGACGTCGAACCCTTCGCGCAGCTTGTCCTTGGCGTAGGAGCCCTCGGGGACGATGCCGGCGACCGGGGTGGACAGCTTGTACGGGAAGGTGGCGTCCGCCGACTTGAGGTGGAAGATCACCTCGAGGTCGCCCTGCGTCTCGATGGTGTCGATGGTGGACAGCAGCGCGAACACACCGGTGTCGGCCTCGATCGCAAGGGCGCGCTCGATGGAGTACTTCACATCGGCGGCGGTGAGGGCGTCACCGTTCGAGAACTTCAGGCCTTCGCGCAGGGTGCAGCTGTACCGCTCGTTGCCGGAGTCGGTGAAGCCGCAGCTCTCGGCGGCCTCGGGCACGGGCGCGCCGTCCCCGCGCGGCTGGATGAGCAGCGTCTGCACGGTCTGGCGCAGGATGTTCCAGGTGCCGACGTCGTAGGCGTACGCCGGGTCGACCGGGGCGGGCTTCTCCTTCGAAGCGGTGAACCGGTCCGTGGTGCCGACGACGATCGCGTCGCCGTCGCCGCTCCCGCCCTCGGTATCGCCACAGCCGGCGAGTACCGGCGCGAGCAGACCGATCGCGGCCGCCAGCACCAAAGTCTTGCGGTTCATGCTCGAGTTTCTCCAGAGCTGTCGACTCCGTGTATGCGGCATACAGGGGTGTTGCTACCGATCACGGGGATGGGGGCGAGGTTCTCGCGATGAGATTAGTCCGCGCCCGCGGGAAGGTCCGCCGCCACCGGAGTTGAGCCTTCATCACGCAGTGGAACCGGGTGTGGACGCACCGGCGAACGTCGGCGCGGCAGGATTGGTGCAGTGATCCACCAATCAGGACACAAGGGAACGCGGGGGCCTGCCGAAAAGGGGCGGACACCGCATGCCGACCCCCCTGTCGAGACCTCGAAAAGTGTCGAACATCACATGCGGAATCCGGCCCGGGTGGACGGAATTCGCTGTTCGGTAGCGGTCCGAATTCCTTCGTGTACTCGTCAGGACGGCCGGGGCGCGCGCCTTGGAATTCCCGCCCCTTACACCGGTCTACGCTCGGTGAACGGCTAGCGCATTTCCGTCATCAGACCCTGCAGAAAAGTCAGGTCGACGGCTTCCAGCGAGGGGACGACGGTCCGCCGGGGGGCCGCCTCGATCGGGGCCACCGAGGGCACCGCCACGACGTGGCACCCCGCGGCCTCGGCGGAGGCGATGCCGGTGGCCGTGTCCTCGACGACGGCGCACCGCACCGGGTCCACGCCGAGACCGAGGGCGGCGGTCAGGTACGGGTCGGGGTGCGGCTTGGTGCGCGGGACCTCGTCGCCGGCGACCGACAGCGCGAAGTGCTGGGGGCCCAGCGAGGTGAGCACCCGGTCGATGACGCGCCGGTGGGAGGCGGAGACCAGGGCCGTGGGGACGCCGTTCTCGGACAGCTCGGCCAGCAGGCGGGCGGCGCCGGGCATGAGCGGCAGGGAGTCGGCGATGCGGGCCTCGAAGCCGTCGTTGAGCAGCACCGTCAGTTCGGCGAGGGGGATGTCCGCCCCGGTCGCCTCGATGAGGAAGCCCGCGCTGCGGGTCATGGGGCCGCCGACCACGACATGGCGCCAGGAGTCGTCGAGGGTGTGGCCGAGGGAGGCGAACACCTCGAC
This sequence comes from Streptomyces prasinopilosus, assembly GCF_001419695.1. Lineage (GTDB taxonomy): Bacteria > Actinomycetota > Actinomycetes > Streptomycetales > Streptomycetaceae > Streptomyces > Streptomyces prasinopilosus. The sequence goes on along the minus strand of NZ_LIRG01000597.1, from coordinate 3,252 downwards.
CTCGACGTCCCACCAGAAGCCCTCGGTGTCGACCAGGGTGCCGTCCATGTCCAGGAGTACGGCCTGGAGGGTGGTCGCGCCGGCCCTGCGGGGCGTGCCCGCCCGTACCGGCCGGAGACTCTGGGAAAGGGTGTCGAGTGCGGGAACCGTACTGGTCATCCACGTACCTCCGTCGAAGGGACGATCAGGCCGGTTCCCACGGGGGGAACCGGCCTGCGGTGGACCGACCAGTGTACGTCGTGCCCGGGGCGACCGCCTGCGGTGCGGCCCGGGCCCCCTGGAAGGGTCAGCGGGCGTTGAAGTACTTGGCCTCCGGGTGGTGGATCACGATAGCGTCGGTGGACTGCTCGGGGTGCAGCTGGAACTCCTCGGACAGGTGGACGCCGATGCGCTCCGGCCGGAGCATCTCGGCGATCTTGGCGCGGTCCTCCAGGTCGGGGCAGGCGCCGTAGCCCAGGGAGAAGCGGGCGCCCCGGTACTTCAGGGCGAACATGTCCTCCATCCCGGCCGGGTCCTCACCGGCGAACCCGAGTTCCGAGCGCACCCGCGCGTGCCAGTACTCGGCGAGTGCCTCGGCCAGCTGTACGGACAGTCCGTGCAGTTCGAGGTAGTCGCGGTAGGCGTTGGCCTCGAACATCCGCGCGGTCTCCTCGCCGATGCGGGAACCGACCGTGACGACCTGGAAGCCGACGACGTCGGTCTCCCCGGACTCCTCCGGGCGGAAGAAGTCGGCCAGGCACAGCCTCCGGCCGCGGCGCTGGCGGGGGAAGCTGAAGCGGGTGCGCTCGTTGCCCGCCTCGTCCAGGACGATCAGGTCGTCGTCCTTGGAGACGCACGGGAAGTAGCCGTACACCACGGCCGCCTCGAGCAGGTTGTCCGTCTGGAGCCGGTCCAGCAGGCCGCGCAGCCTGGGCCGGCCCTCGGTCTCCACGAGCTCCTCGTACGTCGGCCCGTCGCCGGCGCGGGCCTGCTTGAGACCCCACTGCCCCTTGAACAGGGCGCCCTCGTCGAGCCAGGACGCGTACTCCTTGAGCTGGATGCCCTTGATCACCCGGGTGCCCCAGAACGGCGGCTCGGGGACCGGGTTGTCGACGGCGACGTCCGAGCGGACGTGACCGGCCTCGGGACGCTCGTCGATCTCCACGGTGGCCGCGCGGACCCGGCGCTGCCTCAGCTCGGGCAGCTTCGCGCCGGGCACGCCGCGCTTGATGCCGATGAGGGCGTCCATCAGGCGCAGGCCCTCGAAGGCGTCGCGGGCGTAGCGGACCTCGCCCTGGTAGATCTCGTGCAGGTCCTGCTCGACGTAGGCGCGGGTCAGGGCGGCGCCGCCGAGGATCACCGGGTAGTCGGCGGCGATGCCGCGCTGGTTGAGCTCCTCCAGGTTCTCCTTCATGATCACCGTGGACTTGACCAGCAGTCCGGACATGCCGATGACGTCGGCCTTGTGCTCGTCGGCGGCGTCCAGGATGGCGGAGACCGGCTGCTTGATGCCGAGGTTGACCACGTTGTAGCCGTTGTTCGACAGGATGATGTCGACGAGGTTCTTGCCGATGTCGTGCACGTCGCCGCGGACGGTGGCGAGCACTATGGTGCCCTTGCCGTCCTCGTCGGTCTTCTCCATGTGCGGTTCCAGGTGGGCGACCGCGTTCTTCATGACCTCGGCGGACTGGAGCACGAACGGGAGCTGCATCTGGCCGGAGCCGAACAGCTCGCCGACCACCTTCATGCCGTCCAGCAGGGTGTCGTTGACGATGGCGAGGGCCTTGCGGGTCTCGAGCGCCTGGTCGAGGTCGTCCTCCAGGCCGTTGCGCTCGCCGTCGATGATCCGCCGCTTGAGGCGCTCGTCCAGGGGCAGCGCGGCCAGTTCCTCGGCCTTGCCGGCCTTCAGGGACTTGGCGGTGGCGCCCTCGAAGAGCTGCATCAGCTTCTGCAGCGGGTCGTAGCCCTCGCGGCGCCGGTCGTGGATCAGGTCGAGGGCGGTGGTGACCTCCTCCTCGCTGAAGCGGGCGATGGGCAGGATCTTCGACGCGTGCACGATCGCCGAGTCCAGGCCCGCCTTGACGCATTCGTCGAGGAAGACGGAGTTGAGCAGGATGCGGGCGGCCGGGTTGAGGCCGAAGGAGATGTTCGACAGTCCCAGGGTGGTCTGCACCCTGGGGTGGCGGCGCTTCAGCTCGCGGATGCCCTCGATGGTGGCGACGCCGTCCTTGCGGGACTCCTCCTGGCCGGTGCAGATGGTGAAGGTGAGACAGTCGATGAGGATGTCCTCCTCGTGGATGCCCCAGTTCCCGGTCAGGTCGGCGATCAGGCGTTCGGCGATCTCGACCTTCTTCTCGGCGGTGCGGGCCTGGCCCTCCTCGTCGATGGTCAGCGCGATCAGTGCCGCGCCGTGCTCCCTGGCCAGCTGCGCGACGCGCGCGAAGCGGGACTCGGGGCCGTCGCCGTCCTCGTAGTTCACCGAGTTGAGGACCGCCCGGCCGCCGAGCTTCTCCAGGCCGGCCCGCAGGACGGGGACCTCGGTGGAGTCGAGCACGATCGGCAGGGTGGAGGCGGTGGCGAACCGGCCGGCCAGTTCCTCCATGTCGGCGACGCCGTCGCGGCCGACGTAGTCGACGCACAGGTCGAGCATGTGCGCGCCCTCGCGGATCTGCTCGCGCGCCAGTTCCACGCAGTCGTCCCAGCGGCCCTCGAGCATGGCCTCGCGGAACTTCCTGGATCCGTTGGCGTTGGTGCGCTCGCCGATCGCGAGGTAGGAGGTGTCCTGGCGGAAGGGCACGCTCTGGTAGAGGGAGGCGGCGCCCGGCTCCGGCTGGGGGGTGCGCTCGGGCGGGGTGACGCCGCGGACGCGTTCCACGAGCTGGCGCAGGTGCTCGGGGGTGGTGCCGCAGCAGCCGCCGACCAGGGACAGGCCGTAGTCGCGGACGAAGGTGTCCTGGGCGTCGGCCAGGCCCTCGGGGCCGAGCGGGAAGTGGGCGCCGTCCTTGGTGAGGACCGGCAGGCCGGCGTTGGGCATGCACAGCAGGGGGATGCGGGAGTGCCGGGTGAGGTAGCGCAGGTGCTCGCTCATCTCGGCGGGGCCCGTGGAGCAGTTCAGGCCGATCATGTCGATGCCGAGCGGTTCCAGCGCGGTGAGCGCGGCGCCGATCTCGGAGCCGAGGAGCATGGTGCCGGTGGTCTCGAAGGCCATGGAGGCCAGCAGCGGCACGTCGACGCCGGTCGCCTCCATGGCGCGGCGGGCGCCGAGGATCGAGG
>NZ_LIRG01000596.1 GCF_001419695.1 Streptomyces prasinopilosus | reverse complement strand
GCCGGAAGGGGCCGGTGCCCGCAAGGGCACCGGCCCCTTCCGGCCGTCCGGGACCGGGTCAGGAGAGCCGGCCGTCGTAGTCCGGCAGCTTGTAGGTCCTCTCGGCGCGCCCGCCCGACAGGTCGGTGGTGTTGTTGCCGATGTTGGCGATGATCGTGTAGCCCTTCGCTTCGATGTCGGCGCGCTGGGCCGTCTTGTACTCGGCCACGTTCCGGAACAGGTCGAGGAAGCCGCGGACGTACAGCCCGGCGGACTCGTAGCCGGCGTGGTCGAGGTTGTACTCGGTGAAGGCTCCGACGATGCCCGGCCGGGCGGTCACGAAGAACACCGAGACCCCCCGCTCCTGGGCGTACTGAGCGACCTCCAGGACCGGCTCATTGGCCGGTGCCGGGAAGCTGAACCCGAAGTCGGACTCCAGTGCGGTGTTGTCGATGTCGAGGACGATCGCCTGCTTCTCGCCCGGCCGCGGGTTCGCGATCCGCTGCGTCAGCTGGGGCAGGGCCCGGTCCATGACCGCCCGGCAGTCCCGCTGCCAGGTGTCGTAGTCGACGGCCGCCGCCGCGGCGGCCGTGGCCGTCGTGCCGGCCGTCGTGGCTGCCGCGGCCGTCGTGAGCGCGGTGGCCGTCGTGCTCGTCGTGGCCGGTGCGGAGGTGCCGGGGACGGTCGCCGCGTGGGCGGGGACGGCCAGGGCCACCAGGGCCGTGGCGGAGACGGCGGTGACCGATGCGCGGCGCAGCCAGGGGCGTCGGCTTCTCATGGGGCGGGGGGGTCCTCTCGGGCTCGTGACGCTGCCGATGTGTCGTGTGCATGTTCGTCTTCGAGGGTGACGCGAGGTGAACCGTAGGGTTGCCGCGCGGTGGGCGGCCAGAGAGGCGCACGCCACATTCTCGGAATGTCCGAACCCACCCCCCGGTGACATGCTGCACAGCCGTTTTGTCCGTTACGAGCCGGAATAGTAGTGAAGCACTCGACCGCAAAACGGACATTTAACGTGAAGCGCTGATCGATCAGCTTTAAATACGGCTTTCGCCCGGTGTGGGGCCGGTGTCAAGAGACGTCCATCTCACTCCGTAAGTACGGCCTTGCGTCGTAGATGCCCCTTTTTGTGGCTTTGTGGGCGGAGGGGTTACCAAGGGATGGCCACTGCGGCGGGGACCAGTTCGCCCGGTGGCTTTCCTCTGCCCCCTCCCTTACGAGGTTTCGATGTCCCAGCGCGTCACGCCCCGTTCCTTCCTCACGTCCCACCTCCGTACCCGTGCGGCCGTTCTGGCCGCCGGCATGGGGGTCACGGCCGTCGTGGGAGCCGGGATCGCGGCCGCCGCCGACACCACGGCCGCCCGCAGCACCAGCACCACCGCCGAGGCCGTGCAGACCCAGGCGGACGCCCAGGCCAAGGCAGCGAAGACCAAGGCAGCGAAGACCAAGGCCGCCGAGGCGCGGAAGTCCACCGAGGTGAAGAAGGCCGCCGAGGTGAAGAAGGCCGCGAAGCCGGCCCGGTCCGCCGAGAAGAAGGCGTCCTGGGTCGACCCGGTGAAGAACTACACGGTCTCCGCGACCTACGCCCAGGCCGGCGGCATGTGGCAGTCCGCCCACAGCGGTCAGGACTTCGCGGTGCCGAACGGCACCAAGGTCGTGGCCACGCACGGCGGCACGGTCGTCAAGGCGGGCGGCAACGGCGCCGGCGACGGTCCGGCCTACGGCAACGCCGTGGTCATCAGCCACGGCAACGGGGCGTACTCCCAGTACGCCCACCTCTCCCAGGTGAACGTGCAGCCCGGCCAGGTCGTCAAGACCGGCCAGAAGATCGCCCTGTCCGGGAACACCGGCAACTCCAGCGGTCCCCACCTGCACTTCGAGATCCGTACCGGCGCCCACTACGGCTCCGCGATCGACCCGGTCAAGTTCCTCCGCGGCAAGGGCCTGCAGTTCTGAGGACCCCGGTCCGGAGGAACACCCCGGCCCCGGGCCTCCCCGGCCCGCCGCCCTACGGCAGCATCGGATGACTCCCCGTACTCGTCGGCGCGTGCTCCGGCAGCCACAGCACGGCGACCGCGCCCTCGGCCGGCGCGTCCTCGGACGCCCCGGCCGGCCGCACGGTGCGGAAGGTCAGCCGCGCGCCCAGGACCCGGGCCTGCCCGGCCGCGATGGTCAGGCCCAGACCGTGCCCCCGTCCGGCCCGGTCCGCGCTGCCGGTGCGGAACCGGCTGGGTCCCTCGGCGAGCAGGTCCGCGGGGAAGCCGGGCCCGTGGTCGCGCACCCGGACGACCCGCCCCTCGACGGAGACCTCGACGGGCGGCCTGCCGTGCCGGGCGGCGTTGGCCAGCAGGTTGAACAGCACGCGCTCCAGGCGCCGCGGATCGGTGGTCACCTCCGACTCGCGCATCACGCGCACCGTGACGTTCGGATCCTTCGCCGCGACCCGCCGGGCGACGAACTCGCCCAGCAGGATGTCCTGCAGCTCGGCCCGCTCCGAGGCACCGTCCAGCCGGGCCACCTCCAGGACGTCCTCGACCAGGGTGCGCATGGCCTTCGCCCGGTCCAGCACCAGCTCGGTCGGCCGGCCCGGCGGCAGCAGTTCGGCGGCGGTCAGCAGCCCGGTGACCGGGGTGCGCAGTTCGTGCGCGATGTCGGCGGTGACCCGGCGTTCGGCCTCCAGCCGCTGGCGCAGCGCGTCCGCCATCGCGTCCACCGCGCAGGCCAGGTCGTCGGTCTCGTCCCGGACGACCCCGCCGATGGCCTCCCGCACCCGGACCTCCGTCTCCCCCTTGGCGACCCGGTTGGCCGCGATCGCCGCCTTGCGTAGCCGGCGGGACAGGTGCCCGCCGATCAGCACCCCGAGCGCGCTGCCGCCCAGGACGACGGCGATGGAACCGATCACCAGGGCCCGGTCGAGGTCCTTGAGGATGTTCGAGCTGCGATCCGTGAAGCCTGAGTGCAGGGACATGACATGGCCGTTCTTCAGCGGTACGGCCGCCCAGATGTCCGGTGACCCGCCCGGCCGGTTCGCGACGTAGGTCGCCCGCCTGCCCTCCTCGACCTTCGCCCGCAGCTCCGCCGGCAGGTCGGGGTCGTCGACCTTGGTGTTGGGGAAGTTCAGCCGCCCCGACAGCTCGTAGGTGCGCTGGGCGATCATGATGCGTTCGTCGGCGAGGTCGCGCGCGTTGTCCAGCATCGACACCCGGGCCGCGTTGTGCACGACCAGGCTCAGCGCGACCGCCACCAGCGCGCCGACCAGGGCGATGGCGGCGCTGAGCTTCCACCTCAGCCCGGTGAGCACGCCCGCCCGTTCGAGTCCCGCGCCCACCAGCCGGCCGAACCCGCCCCGCGCGCCGGAACCCGCCGGCGGCCCGGGGTCCTTCCGGGCGCCCGTGCCCGCCGGCGCCCCGAAGTCCCCTCGTGTGCCCGCGCCCGCCGGGCGCCCGAAGTACCGCCGCATGTCCGTGCTCAGGCCTTCAGTTTGTAGCCGAAGCCGCGGACCGTCTCGATGCGGTCCTGGCCGATCTTCCCGCGCAGCCGCTGCACGTGGACGTCGACGACGCGGGTGTCGCCGCCCCACCCGTACTCCCACACCCGTTCGAGCAGCCGGTCGCGGGAGAGGACGGTGCCCGGCGCCGAGGAGAACTCCAGCAGCAGCCGCATCTCGGTCGGTGTCAGGGCCACCGGCGCCCCGGCCCGCCGCACCTCCATGCCCACGGTGTCGATCTCCAGTTCGCCGAAGGCCAGCGCGCCCGCGGGAGCCCCGGCCCGCGCGTCCTCCCGGGCAC
>NZ_LIRG01000595.1 GCF_001419695.1 Streptomyces prasinopilosus | reverse complement strand
CTCGGGGGCGGGCGCGGGGCCGTCCGCCCCGCGTCCGGAGGAGGAGCCGGCGACGGCGCGGCCGCTGCCCGTCGTCGACGCGTGGCTGCTGGCCGGGGACACGGGACGGCGGTACGGTGCCGCCTCCGGCGACCGCAACCCGATCCATCTGCACCCGCTCGCCGCACGGCTCTTCGGCTTCCCCCGCGCGGTCGCGCACGGCATGTGGACCGTGGCCCGCTGCCTCGCCGCGCACGGCGTTCCGGAGGCGGTGGCGGTCCGGGCCGACTTCAGGGCGCCGGTCCTGCTGCCGGGGACGGTGACGTTCGGGGCGCGGGACGGGCGCTTCGAACTGCGCGGTCCCGGCGACCGCCTTCACCTCACCGGGGAGGTCCGCCCGGTGTGAACGTCCGCGCCGGACCCGGCGCCGGTGTCCGGGGCTTCGCCCTCGGGCGGCGACCAGGGGCGGCCCGCCATCAGGTCGCCCAGTCCCGCCCAGGCGAAGTTCATCAGAGTGGCCGACGCCTGCCGGGCGGTGACGCCCGGCGTGCTGTTGGCCCAGGCCGCGAGCGCCTCGGCGGCGCCGACCAGTGCTTCCGCGAGCCCGGCGACCTCGCGGCCGGGGAGGTGGGGGTCACGGTGGGCTTCCCGGGCGGCGGCGAGGATCAGCTCGGTCACGAAGGTCACGATGTCCGCGCGCATCGCGGTGACCTCGGCGGCGAACACCTCGCCGTGCGTACGGGCCTGGAGGTGCAGGACGGCCCAGCCGTCCGGGTGCCGCGCGGTGTGGGCGAAGAAGGCCGTCAGCCCCGCCCACAGCTGGCGGTCCGCGGGGAGGGCGGGGCGGGCGCCGGCGCGCACCGCCTCGACGAGGGCCTTCGCCTCGCGGCGGATGCACGCGAGGAACAGGTCTTCCTTGGAGTTCAGATACAGGTAGACCAACGGCTTGGACACACCCGCCAGTTCGGCGATCTCGTCCATCGACGCGGCCATGTAGCCGCGCTGGCCGAAGGTCCGCACGGCGGCGTCCAGCATCTGCTGCTCGCGGACCGCGCGCGGCATCCGCTTGCTCTTCACGGCACCCATACGGAGCAGCCTACGGGGCGGGGGCACCCTCGCCCGCCCGCGCGGGAAACCCGTCCCGCCCGAACCGGGCGCACGCCCCGGGCCCCTAAGAGGCCTTCGCCTGCTCCTGGTCCTGCTCCCGCGTGCCGCGGGCGCCGTCGTCGGCGTCGTCCTCCTGGCTGCGGTTGGCCGCCAGGCCGGCCTTCGCCCGGTCGACCCGGCGCACGATGGTCTCGGAGGCCACGTCCCGCTGCTTGCGCAGCACCACGAGGCTGATCGGCGCCGAGAGCACCAGGGCGAGCAGGACGATCCACAGCCCGTTGGAGTCGCCCAGGCCGCGCGGGGCGAGGCCGGAGTAGACGAGGCCCCAGACGACCAGGAGGCAGCCCACGAAGATCCCGAAGCGCATCAACGTGTAGCGGAGCATCTTCTTCCACTCTCCCGGACGAACGGCCAGAACGTATCCCAAGGGGTTAATGGGACACCTCCAGTGAAGCACGTCCGCACCCGTGCACCCGCGGCGGGGTCCCCAGGCAGGCGCGTACATGACATTACCGCCGACTCCGGCCCGCCCCCGTGGCTCGGCTCCGGCCCGGTGCCGGGATCAGGTCAGGGGCAGCAGCATGATGACGTCGTCCCGGTCGTCGCCCGGAGCCACCCTGATCGCGGCGGGGACCCGGCCGACCTCCTTGTAGCCGCAGGAGCCGTAGAAGCCCTCCAGGCCGAGGCCGCCGCGGCAGGTGAGCCGGATCGCCTCGACGCCGGGGAGGGTGCGGGCGGCCCGCTCCGCGGCGGCGAGCAGGTCACGGCCGTACCCCTTGCCCTGGTGGCGGGGGTGGACCATCACCGTGTACAGCCAGATCCAGTGCGTCATCAGGCGGTGGGTGTTGAGGGTGAGGAACGCCGTCGCGGCGACCCGCCCCTCCTCGTCGAACCCGACGAGGAGCCGGGACCGTCGCTCCTCCATGGCCACGAACTGCCGTACCAGTTCCGGCCGGACGTCCTCCCGGGTCACCGGCGGCACGAAGCCGACGGCTCCGCCCGCCTCGGTGACGTCCACCCACAGCTCCAGGATGCCGTCGCGGAGTCCGGGGGTGACGGGCGGATCCAGCGTGAAGGTCAGCGGCATGGAACGGGACTCCCCCTCAGACCCGCATCGGCTGCGGGGACTCGCGGCGGGCGGGGTCGGCGGCGTCGTACTCGCGGATGATCTCGTACCGCGTGTTGCGCTCCACCGGGCGGAAACCGGCGTCGCGGATGAGGTCCAGCAGGTCGTCGCGGGTGAGCTTGTCCGGCGTCCCGAAGTTGTCCGCGTCGTGCGTGATCTTGTACTCGACGACCGAGCCGTCCATGTCGTCCGCGCCGTGCTGGAGGGCGAGCTGGGCGGTGTTGACGCCGTGCATCACCCAGAAGACCTTGACGTGCGGGACGTTGTCGAAGAGGAGGCGGGAGACGGCGAACGTCTTCAGCGCCTCGGCGCCGGTGGCCATCTGCGTCCTGGCCTGGAGGCGGTTGCGGATCTTGCCGTCCTTCATGTCCACGAAGTCGTGCTGGTAGCGCAGCGGGATGAAGACCTGGAAGCCGCCGGTCTCGTCCTGGAGTTCGCGCAGCCGCAGCACGTGGTCGACGCGGTGGCGGGGCTCCTCGATGTGGCCGTAGAGCATGGTGCAGGGGGTCTTCAGCCCCTTCTCGTGCGCCAGCCGGTGGATCCGCGACCAGTCCTCCCAGTGGGTGCGGTGGTCGACGATGTGCTGCCGGACCTCCCAGTCGAAGATCTCCGCGCCGCCGCCGGTGAGGGACTCGAGCCCGGCGTCGATCAGCTCGTCGAGGATCTCGGAGGCGGACAGCCCGGAGATGGTCTCGAAGTGGTGGATCTCGGTGGCGGTGAACGCCTTCAGCGACACGTCCGGCAGCGCGGCCTTCAGCTCGCGCAGGGAGCGCGGGTAGTAGCGCCAGGGCAGGTTGGGGTGGAGCCCGTTGACGATGTGCAGTTCGGTGAGGTTCTCCGCCTCCATCGCCTTGGCGAGCTTCACCGCCTCCTCGATCCGCATCGTGTACGCGTCCTTCTCCCCCGGCTTGCGCTGGAAGGAGCAGTACGCGCAGGAGGCGGTGCACACGTTCGTCATGTTGAGGTGGCGGTTGACGTTGAAGTGGACGACGTCGCCGTTCTTCCGCGTCCGCACCTCGTGCGCCAGTCCGCCCAGCCAGGCCAGGTCGTCCGACTCGTACAGCGCGATGCCGTCCTCGCGGGACAGCCGCTCGCCGGAGCGGACCTTCTCCTCCAGCTCGCGCTTGAGCCCGACGTCCATGCGGATACCTCTTTCCCGACTGTCCCGACTGTTCCGGTTTCCCGGCTG
>NZ_LIRG01000594.1 GCF_001419695.1 Streptomyces prasinopilosus | reverse complement strand
CACCGCCGCCGGGGACCGCGTGCTCTCCGCGCGGTCCCCGGCGGCGGTGACGGCCGTCTCCACGGGGCGTCAGAGGGCGTGCTGCAGCCAGCGCTGGATCGTGCTGTTGATGTTGCCGGGCAGGGCGCTGAGCCGGTCGATGGCCTCGCGGTCCTCGGGAAGCGGCGGGATCCCGGCGGCGGTCAGGGCCGCGTGCAGTTCCAGCCGGCGCCGGTCCTGCGGGTCGATGGCGACGTCCAGCCGCTGCGGCGGGTGCGGCGGCGCGATCGGGAAGTCGCCGTAGGCGCTCCCGTCGAAGGGGTAGGGGTCGACGTAGCCCTGGTGGGGGCCGTACTCGTACGAGGTGGCGGTCACGTCGGTCTCCTAAGAATCGCGGTTCTACCTCACAGGAGAACGACCCGGGGCCCGCCGGGGGCGCAGCCCCGCCGAAACGTCACGCCAACGGAGTCATAGCCGGGTCATCCTCCAGTCGGACCAACCGCCCAGCGGAAAAGCGGGAGTTGGGAGGAATCCGGGAACGACGGCCGACGCGCATGCATATGCCTCGACCTGTATACCCCATCAGGCGTGCGCCACTCCGCCACGGTGGGACCCCGCGTCCGCGGCGACGGCTCCGACGAACTCCGCCCAGGCCGCCGCCCCCACGACCAGGACGGGACCGGCGGCCGCCTTGCTGTCCCGGACGGGGACGACACCGGGGAAGTCGTACGTCGCTTCGACGCAGTCTCCGCCGTTACCGTCGCTGTGGCTGCTTCTGCGCCAGAGTGCCTTGCTCAGGTCGTACTCGCGCATCGTCTGAGGTCCTTCGCCGCGGATTCGATGAGGGCCAGGGACGCCTCCGGTGACAGCGCGTCGGCCCTCAGCAGATCGTATGCCGATCGGGCTCGTAGCACCACGGCCGGATCGTCCAGCAGATTCCCCGAATACACGGCTTCCGTATAGGCGGTCGGTGGCGCGTCCTCGAATTCCATGAGCTTGAGCGAGCCGGTCATGACGGCGTGCGGCCCGGCCGCGTACGGCAGCACCTGCACCAGCACCGACCGGTCCCGCGCGAGTTCCGCGACCCGCTCCAGCTGCTCCGCCATGACCGCCGGCCCGCCCACCGGGATGCGCAGCACGTTCTCGTGCAGGATCGCCCAGTACACCGGCCGCGTGGCGTCCTTGAGGAGGCGCCCTCGTTCGACGCGTCCGGCCACCTTCTCGTCGACCGTCTCCTGTGGCGCGAAGGGATTCATGGCCAGCGTGACCGCCCGCGCATAGGCCGGGGTCTGCAGCAGTCCGGGAATCAGCGCCGGCGCGAACTCGCAGATCTTCGTCGCCAGCGTCTCCAGCTCCGCGGCCTTGACGAAGTAATCCGCATACCGGCGGTCGTCGATCAGCTTCCTGCACAGCCGCTCGAAAATACCGTCGGTTCGCAGGGTCTCGTCGATCCGCCGGGCCACGTCCAATTGGGGCTTCCGGATGGCCTGTTCGAACTGGCCGATGTAACCCCCTGACACGAACACCCGCGCCCCCAGCTCCACCTGTGTGAAGCCCGACTCCTCCCGGCGCCGCTTCAGTTCCGCGCCGAAGAACTCCCACGCCGCCTGGCGTGAACCGTTGGCCATTGCTGACCCCTTTCCCAACCCCTTTGCACAGCCGGTTACTTGTAGGGCGTAAAACTCTTCCGAGTGTAGGTTCCGAAGGGCACCTTAAGGACGGGAAGCGTGAAAGCCGATGAGAAGGGGACGAGGGTGAAGGAACGGCACTCGGCGCTCTGCGTCGAAGAGGCGGAGGACGTGGTGGAAGAATTGCGGGCGTTACTCGCGAAGACCGGAATTGCTTTGCCGTCCCTGGGGCTGGACCCGGTGAGTCTTGCGCGGGAGGCACCCTGTCCGCTCGTCGAGCTGGGCCGGTGTTCCGTGGAGACCGCGCGGCGGCTCGTGGCCGTGATGGCCGCGGCGGCACGATGAGGCCGCCGATCGGTGTGTACGTCGTGGACACCCGGACCGAGAGGCTCGGCATCGTGATGGGACACGAGGGCCCCTACATCCAGCTGAGACCGTACGGCGGCGGACGGGAGTGGGACGCCGAGCCGGTCGAGGTGCGGCGGGCGACGCCCGCCGAGCGGCTGCGCGCGGCGACCGCGTACGCCAACGCGCGCAGCCGGGGGGAGCTGCCCTGACCGGGGGGCCCGCCGGCCGGGCCCCGAGGCGGTGCCACGGGAGCCCGGCGGGTACGCGAGAATGGGCGTATGAGTCTGTTCCGCGACGACGGCATCGTGCTGCGCACCCAGAAGCTGGGTGAAGCGGACCGGATCATCACCCTGCTCACGCGCGGTCACGGACGCGTACGCGCCGTGGCGAGGGGTGTGCGCCGGACGAAGTCCAAGTTCGGCGCGCGCCTGGAGCCGTTCTCCCACGTGGACGTGCAGTTCTTCGCCAGGGGGAGCGAGCTGGTCGGGCGCGGCCTCCCGCTGTGCACGCAGAGCGAGACCATCGCGCCGTACGGGGGCGGCATCGTCACCGACTACGCCCGCTACACGGCCGGGACGGCCATGCTGGAGACCGCCGAACGGTTCACCGACCACGAGGGCGAGCCGGCCGTCCAGCAGTACCTGCTGCTCGTCGGCGCCCTGCGGACCCTCGCCCGCGGCGAGCACGCCCCGCATCTCGTCCTCGACGCGTTCCTGCTGCGCTCCCTCGCCGTCAACGGCTACGCCCCCACCTTCGGCGACTGCGCGAAGTGCGGGATGCCCGGGCCGAACCGGTTCTTCTCGGTCGCCTCCGGCGGCTCCGTCTGCGCCGACTGCCGGGTGCCCGGCAGCGTCGTGCCCTCGCCGCAGGCCCTGGAACTGCTCGGCGCGCTGCTCGCGGGAGACTGGGAGACGGCGGACGCGTCCGAGGCGCGGTACGTCCGGGAGGGGAGCGGGCTGGTGTCCGCGTACCTCCACTGGCACCTGGAGCGCGGACTGCGCTCCCTGCGGTACGTCGAGAAGTAGCGAACACCTAGAGCACCTAGAACACCTAGGGGAGACGAGAAGCACATGGCCGTACGCGGGTTCCTGGGGCGTCAGCGACGGGAGTACAAGACGCCGGTACCGCACCCCTCCGGCGCGCGGCCCCCGAAGTTCCCCGCCGAGCTGGTCCCCCGGCACGTGGCGATCGTGATGGACGGCAACGGCCGCTGGGCCAAGGAGCGGGGCCTGCCGCGCACCGAGGGCCACAAGGTCGGCGCCGAACGCGTGCTGGACGTGCTCCAGGGCGGGATCGAGATGGGCGTCGGCGCCATCTCCCTGTACGCCTTCTCCACCGAGAACTGGAAGCGCTCACCGGACGAGGTGCGCTTCCTGATGAACTTCAACCGCGACTTCATCCGCAAGTCCCGCGACGAGCTCGACGAGCTGGGGGTGCGGGTGCGCTGGGTGGGGCGGATGCCCAAGCTGTGGAAGTCGGTCGCCAGGGAACTCCAGGTCGCGCAGGAGCAGACCAAGGACAACGACCGGCTCACCCTGTACTTCTGCATGAACTACGGCGGCCGGGCCGAGATCGCCGACGCGGCGCAGGCGCTGGCCGAGGACGTGAAGGCGGGACGCCTCGACCCGGCGAAGGTCAACGAGAAGACCCTGCAGAACTACCTGTACTACCCGGACATGCCGGACGTGGACCTGTTCCTGCGGCCGAGCGGCGAGCAGCGCACCTCCAACTACCTGCTGTGGCAGAGCGCCTACGCGGAGATGGTCTTCCAGGACGTCCTGTGGCCGGACTTCGACCGCCGGGACCTGTGGCGGGCGTGCCTGGAGTTCGCCTCCCGCGACCGCCGCTTCGGCGGCGCGATCCCGAACGAGGAACTGCTCGCCATGGAGGGCAGGCAGGAGCAGTGAGGGAACGGGCGTGAACGCGGACGGGGCGCGGAGG
>NZ_LIRG01000593.1 GCF_001419695.1 Streptomyces prasinopilosus | reverse complement strand
CCCACGCACGTCCGCACTCCCCCCTCCGCGACCGCGAAGGCCACCCGTCTCCCCCGGGTCAGCGCGCTGTGCCGGCCGCCGTCCCACACCAGGACGGGACCGCTTGCCGACCACCGCAGCCCCGAGCATCTCCACACCTGTGCCATCCCTACCGAGCGTAGGGTCCGTCACTGACAACGGGCCGCGCGCCGCCTCAGCGCACGGGTCCGCCGGTACCGACGGGGTCCGCTTCCCCCACACCGCTCCTGGCCGCCGGANNTCCACCGCCGCGGTCCGGCGCCGGCCCCGGCCCGCCAGCCGGCATCCCAGGCACCCCGGGTGCCCGTCCCGGGCCTCGGGGTCCCTGACCCGCCAGTCCCACTGCTCCCTCGGCCGCCGTCCCGTCGGCTTGCCCCACCCGGCCAGGTGCAGCGCCCAGGTGACGAGGAGGCCGAACAGGACGACGCCCAGGCCGGCGGCCCGCGCCACCCCGGATCCCGTGCACACCCCCAGCGCGAGAACGGCCGACCCCGCGGTGACGATCCCGAAACCGGTCCACCCGGCGACGGTATGCCCATGGTCATATTGATGTGCACTCACGCACTTGCTCCCTCACACGGTCGACGGGCGCGAAGAAATCTCACGACGTAAGCAATTTAGCGCAGAAAACTCTCACGCGCTAAGTGAAATGGGGAACACCATGCACGCGAAGCCGCGCCCGCCCGCCACACCGGAGCAGGCGCTGTGGGCGATGGACCGCCTCATCGCGACCCACCTGGTGGGCCAGCACCGGATCGCCCAACAGGTGAACCTGAACGTCACCGACCTGACCTGCTTCGGATTCGTCATCGCGGCGGGCGACGACCTCCCCACGGCCGGAGAACTAGCGGAACGCGTCCACGTCACGACGGGCGCGATGACCGGCATCCTCAATCGCCTGGAACGCGCCGGCTACATCACCCGCCGCCCCGACCCCACCGACCGCCGTCGCGTCCGGGTGGCCGCCCGGCCGGACGCCGTGGCCCGGGTCCGTGAGATCTACGAGCCCCACTACGCCCGCCTCACCGCGCTCTTCGCCGACTACGGCCCCGACGAGATCGCCGTCCTGAGCGACTGGTTCACCCGCGCGGACGCCCTCGCGGCCGACTACCTCGAGGAACACGGCCGCACCAAGTGACACGGCGCGCGGCACCGCGCCCGAGGTGCCGAGCACCCCCGGGGGTGCCAACCTGGATGAGGAGACACACCGCTCGGAAACCACTCGGGGCAGCCGAAAGGGCGAGCACATGGCGAGCAATGTCAGTGGAACGCACCGGCAGCAGGCCGGATGGGAGGCCCAGAGCGCCTGGGCGACGGGCTGGACCGGGGCCGCGGCGGTCCTGATGACGTTCGGCGGGATCATGGCGATCTTCCAGGGCATCGCCGCCATCGCCGAGGACAACGTCTTCGTCACCACCCCCAACTTCACCTACGCCTTCAGCCTGACCGGCTGGGGCTGGATCCACCTGATCCTCGGCGCCCTCATCCTGGCCGCGGGGCTGGCCCTGTTCACGGGGGCGACCTGGGCCCGCGCCGTAGGCGTCGCACTGGCCGGCCTGGTCATGATCGCCAACTTCGTGTGGCTGCCCTACGCGCCGGTCTGGTCGATCGTCCTCATCGTCATCTCCGGCTTCATCATCTGGGCCCTGTGCTCCCCCCGCCGTGAGACGACGCCCTGAACCTGGGAACACCCCTCCACCCGGCCACCCTCCCCGCCCATGGACAGCAGCCGCACCCACGAGCCGGCCACGGCGCGGAGAACCCTGTGGCGCTGGTTCGCGCAGGCCGTCGCCGCGACCGTCCTGGTCACCGCCTACTTCCTGCTCCCCGTCGACGGCCTGGGCCCCCGGCGCCCCACCTTGAGCTGGACGCTCTTCGGACTGGCCCTGGCCCTCATCGCCGCCCTGCTGCTCCGGCAGATCAGCCACGTCCTCTTCCACCACCCGCACGCCCGGCCCGGACTGGTGATCCCCCTGCTGATGAGCCTGTCCATCCTGGTCTTCGCCACGGCCTACCAGGCCCTGGCCCAGACCCCCGGCGAACTCATCGGCCTCGACACCCGCCTGGACGCCCTGTACTTCACGATGGTCACCCTCGCCACCATCGGCTACGGCGACATCACCCCGCACGGCCAGACGGCCCGCCTGGTCGCCATGCTCCAGATCCTCTACACCTTCATCTTCCTCACCGCGGCGGCCACGGCCCTGAGCCGCCAGGCCCGCATCGTGCTCCTCCGCCGCAGGACCGACCACCACCCGCCCTGATCCCACCCGATGCCACGGGACCGGACGCCGGCCCACCCTCGTCCACCACGAGAAGAGCCCCGCCGGTTCAACCGGCGGGGCTCTCGTCACTGTGCACTCGGCAGGATTCGAACCTGCAACCTTCTGATCCGTAGTCAGATGCTCTATCCGTTAAGCTACGAGTGCCTGTTTTTCAGTTTTCTCGCCGCTCCCGTCCCTCTGGGGGCTCGCTCGCGGCGACAGGAAGAACATTACATGACCGCCGCCGTCATGTGAAATCCGTTTGCCCCACCCCTTGCGACCTGCGAAAACGACGACAGAAGGCCGGGAACGCGACGAAGCCCCGGCCGGGTGGGCCGGGGCTTCGCAATCGGTGCGGAGGCGGAGGGATTTGAACCCTCGATGGGCTTTAAGGCCCAAACCGCATTAGCAGTGCGGCGCCATAGACCGGACTAGGCGACGCCTCCGTGCACAACCCTCCGCGCGCGAGCGCGGTTCAAGTGGTGCGTGCCGATGATGACACAGTCGTGTGCGGTGTCACCAATCGCCCCCTACGGTACTAGGCGCGACGGCCGCAGGGCAAAGTCCTTCCGCCGGCGCGTGGCGGCCCCTCGTCGCCCCGCCGCGGGGGCGGCCGCCGCACCACGAGGGCGGTCGCGCCGCCGGGCAGTCGCCTCACGAGGACCTACGGATGTGCGGACGTACGGATGTGCGACAGGGGCCGCGGGGTGGGCCGGGCAGGGCCGGGACCGCGTGAAGGTCCCGCAACGGTCCGGGGCGCGGTGGAGCGGATCACGGCCGGTGGCGGGGCGGACCCACGGCCCGCGGCGGGGCGGGCCACGGCCCGCGGCGGCCGGTGGCGGCGTCACAGCACCGTCACGTTACGTGCGACCTCGGTCTCATCCGGCGTCGCGAGCGCAACGCCAGCCCTTAGACTCCCTCCGGTGACACGTTGAGGGCCGGTCGGCAGGACGGCCCGACCGGTCGGCACATCGCGGAACAGGAAGGAAGCGTCTCGTGAGCAGCAGGCCATCCCGAGGCACTGCTCGCCTCGCAGCCATACTGGACGCTCTTCCCGACGCCTTGTTGCTGGTCAACGCCAACGGGACGGTCGTCAACGCCAACACCATCGCCCTCGAGGCCTTCGAGACCCCGGGCACCGCTCTGGTGGGGCGCGGGCTGCTCGACCTGCTGCCGGAGTTCGACTCCAAACTCATCCCCGGCTCCATGCGCCGGCCCGACCACATCGATCCGCGGGCCCGTACCAAGCCGACGCGGATGGTCGCCCGGCGGACCGACGGGGCCGAGTTCCCGGTCGAGGTCACCAGTGCGAATCTGGAGACCGGCCAGCAGGCGTACGACACGTACGGCTACACCGGCGACGAACTGCTGATGCTCGTCGTACGCGATCTGTCCGGCACCGTGGACACCGAGGCCGAGCTGGCCCGCTCCCAGCGGCAGACCGAGATGATCCTGCGGGCCGCCGCCGAGGGTGTCGTCGGGACCGACACCGACGGGCGGATCGTCCTCGTCAACCCGGCCGCCGCCCAGATACTGGGCTACCGGGCCAGCGACCTCGGCGGGCGGGAGCTGCACACCCTCGTCCTCCACTCGCGTGCCGACGGTTCCCCGTTCCCCTACGACGAGTCCCCGCTCGCCGACACCCTGCGGTCCGGGCGCAAGCACCGGGTGCGCGGCCAGGTGCTGTACTCCAAGAACGACGACAAGGTGTCGGTCGACCTGACGACCGCGCCGGTGCGCGACGGCGACCAGCTCGTCGGCGCCGTCATGACCTTCACCGACCGGCGCCCCTACGACGCGCTCGTCAAGGAGAAGGAAGAGGCCGAGCGGCAGCACGCCGAGGAGCTGGAGCGGATCGCCGAGGAGCACTCCTCCGAGCTCACCGCCCTGCGCCAGGAACAGGTCCGCGAGCTGGAGGAACTGCGCGAGGCGCACACCGAGGAACTCGCCGCCAACGAGGAGCGGTACGCCGCGCTCGGCGAGCGGGAGAAGGACCGCTTCGAGGCCCTGGCCGGCCGGCACGAGCAGTTGCTGACCCTGCTCGGGCAGTCGCTGCGGGGCCCGCTGGAGGAACTGCGCCGCGACCTGGCCGCCCTGGCCGCCGACGACGCCGGGCAGCTGTGGCCCGAGGCCAACCAGGTGCTCCACCACCTGTCGGCCGGCTACTCCCGGATCACCACCCTCATCGACAACGTCCTCGGCTTCCAGCGGCTCGACGCCGGGACGGGCGGCATCACCCGCACGAAGGCGATGCTCGACGCCGTCGTCGCCGCCGGTGTCGACGGGGCCGTGGAACTCATCGGGCCGGGCCGGGTCCAGTTCGCCGTGCACGCGCCGCCCATCGAGGCCGAGGTCGACTCACGGCTGCTCGCCACCGCCCTGGCGCACCTCGTCGCGGACGTCGCGGGCGTCGACGCCACCGGCAGCAGCCCCGTGTCGGTGGGCGGCTACCTGGACAACACGGTCGTGGTCGCGGCGGCACAGCGCGGCGAGGTCGTACGGATCGAGGTCCGCGGGCCGTACAGCGGCGGCGACCCGGTGCACGAGCCGATCGTGCGCGGGATCGTACGGGCGCACGGAGGTGTGCTGCAGACGCACGAGGTGCCGGGGATGAGCGGCAGCGCGTTCGTCCTCGAGGTGCCCATCGGGGCCGGCGCGGGTGTCGTCGCCGCGGGTCAGGCGGCACCCCAGCTCGCGTTGCCCGCCGGGGTGCCGGAGAGCGGGACGCCGGGCGGGGCGCCGCTGCCGGGAGCGGTCCCGGTCGAGGTGGCCGCCGCTGCCGCGGACGGTCAGCAGGCTTCCGGCGGCGGACGCCGCAGGGCCCGGCGGTCCTCGGTGGACGCCTTCCTGGAGAGCGGGGTGCCGGGGCCGGACGAGGATCCCGGCGCCGGTGCGGAGACCGCCGTGCCCACCGGACGGCGCAGGCGCCGGGCGGCCGCGGCGGCCGTGGAGCCCGTGCAGGTTCCGGCTCAGGCGCCCGGCGAGGACGCGGCGGCGGTGTCCGGCGGCACCGGACGGCGGCGCGGCCGGCCGGCCGAGAGCGCGGAGGCCGCCGCCCCGGGTGCGGTCGCCGGCGCGACCGGGACGGCCGGCTCCGCGGGCGGCGTGTCCGAGGGGGCCGTCGTCACGGCCGCCGAGTCCGCGGCGGGGTCCGCCGCCTCGAACACCGGGCTGGGCGGGACCGTACCGCCGCAGGGCGTACCCGTCCCGGCGGGCGGACAGCTCGCCCGTCAGGCTCCCGGCGAACAGCACGCCCTGCCGCCCGCGCTGCCCGCGCCGGGCAGTGGGGACGGAACGGCCGGTGTCCCTCAGGGGCAGGCTCTGGATCAGGCTCCGGGACAACGGGGCCAGGAACAGGACCAGGAGCAGCGGGACCAGGCGACCGGGCGGCGTCGGCGTGCGCTGGCGGCGGCCACCGAGCGGGCGGCGGCACAGGAGGCCGCGCCCCGTACGGTGTTCGCCCTGCCGCCCGCCGAGGCGGACCAGGAAGAACAGACCGGGACCGTCGGTACGGCCGGGCAGACCGGTGCGGCCGGACACGGCCGGGCGCAGGGCTCGGCGCCCGTGGCGATGCCCGGACCGGCCACCGCCGGTGACGCGTCGGCCGGCGGGCGCCATGACGCCGTACCGCACGATCAGTCCGACGATCACACCCCTCCGCAGCCCCATCCCACCAGCGCCCCGACGGGCCGCCGCCGGCGGGCCGCCGCCCAGCAGGCCGAGCAGGGGACGGTTCCCCCGCCGGCGCAGGCCGCCCAGGTCCAGGCGCAAGCCCGCGTGCAGGCACCGGCACAGGTACCGGCCCAGGTGCCGGGGAGTGCGGCCGGAGCCGCCGCTCAGCCCGTTCCCGTACCGGGGGCGCCCATGCCGGGGGTACCCGTGCCGGGGGCCGTCCCGGAAGGTGCTCCCGTACCGCCGCAGGGCGTGGCCCTCCCGTCGGCCGTTCCGCCGCAGGGAGCGGCCGGACAGGGGCCGTTGCCCCAGCCGCAGGTTCCGGCACCGGCGGCGGCGTCCCACGATCAGCTCCGGCCGGCCCCCGCCGGGCAGCCGTTGCCCCCGCCGGCGGTGCTGCCGCCCGCTGCCCCCGCGCAGGCGCGAGAGCACACGCAGGGGCAGGCCCCAGCCCGGACTCAGCCCGTCGCTCCGGTGGCGGAACAGCCCGTTCCCGTGGCCCAGCCGCTGCCCGCCGAGGCCGTGCCCGGCCAGGGGACTCCGGCCCGGGGTGTCCCGTCCGCGCAGCCGCCGTGGCCCGCCGCCGGCGAGGCTTCCGGCGCCGGCACTCCCGTACCGCCGCAGGGTGCTCCCGTGCCTCCGATCGGCATGCCGATGCCGACGCCCGCGCCGGCCACCCCGCTGCCTCCCGAGAACGCGGCGGCGCCCTCACCACGGGCCGCCCAGCCGCTTCCCGTCGAGACGTCGGCTCCGGCCGCTCCGGCGGTTCCGGCGGTTCCGGCGGTTCCGGCGGCTCCGGCGGCTCCGGCGGCTCCGGCGGCTCCGGCGGCTCCGGCGGCTCCGGTGGACCCGAACTCGACCCAGGGGCGCGCGTTCAGCGTGCGCACGCTGGGACAGGGCGTGCCGTTCACCCGGCAGGCCGCCCAGGTCCAGCAGCCGCTGCCGTCGGCCACGCCTCCTCCGCACCAGCCGGGCGGCTCGGGCCGCCGCCGCAAGCTCGGTACGCCCCCCGACCCGGCCGCGGGCC
>NZ_LIRG01000592.1 GCF_001419695.1 Streptomyces prasinopilosus | reverse complement strand
GTGCCGCGTAGCCGCCCCCGCCGGGGGCGGCTACGCGGCACTGCACCGCTGGTCCGTGGACGAGCCGGAAACCTTCTGGAAGGCCGTCACGGAGTGGTTCGACGTCCGCTTCTCGGCCCCCTACGCGCGCGTGCTGGGCGACCGTTCGATGCCCGGCGCCCAGTGGTTCCCCGGCGCCACCCTCAACTACGCCGAACACGCCCTGCGCGCCGCAGCGACCCGCGCGGACGAGCCGGCGCTCCTGCACGTCGACGAGACCCACGACCCGAAGCCCGTCACCTGGGCGGAGCTGCGCCGCCAGGTCGGTTCCCTGGCAGCCGAACTGCGCGCCCTCGGCGTACGCCCCGGCGACCGCGTCAGCGGCTACCTGCCCAACGTCCCCCAGGCCGTCGTCGCCCTCCTGGCCACCGCGGCGGTGGGCGGCGTGTGGACCTCCTGCGCACCCGACTTCGGGGCGCGCAGCGTGCTCGACCGCTTCCAGCAGGTCGAACCGGTCGTCCTGTTCACCGTGGACGGCTACCGCTACGGAGGCAAGGAGCACGACCGCCGCGACGTCGTCGCCGAACTGCGCCGCGAACTGCCCACCCTGCGTGCCGTCGTGCACGTCCCCCTGCTCGGCACCGAGGCCCCGGAGGGAACGCTCGACTGGCGGGCCCTCACCTCCGCGGACACCGAACCGGACTTCGAGCAGGTGCCCTTCGAGCACCCCCTGTGGGTGCTCTACTCCTCCGGCACCACCGGACTGCCCAAGGCGATCGTCCAGTCCCAGGGCGGCATCCTGGTCGAACACCTCAAGCAGCTCGGACTCCATTGCGACCTGGGCCCGGAAGACCGCTTCTTCTGGTACACCTCGACCGGCTGGATGATGTGGAACTTCCTCGTCTCCGGCCTGCTCACCGGAACGACGATCGTCCTGTACGACGGCAGCCCGGGCTACCCGGACACCGGCGCCCAGTGGCGGATCGCCGAACGCACCGGCGCCACCCTCTACGGCACCTCCGCCGCCTACGTCATGGCCTGCCGCAAGGCGGACGTGCACCCCTCGCGCGACTTCGACCTCTCAGCGGTGCGGTGCGTCGCCACCACCGGCTCCCCCCTGCCGCCCGACGGCTTCCGCTGGCTGCACGACGAGGTGCGCGACGACCTGTGGATCGCCTCCGTCAGCGGCGGCACGGACGTGTGCTCCTGCTTCGCCGGCGCCGTCCCCACCCTCCCCGTCCACGTCGGCGAACTCCAGGCACCCTGCCTCGGCACGGACCTGCAGTCCTGGGACCCGAGCGGCAGGCCCCTGACCGACGAGGTCGGCGAACTCGTGGTCACCAATCCCATGCCGTCCATGCCGATCCACTTCTGGAACGACCCCGACGGCAGCCGCTACCACGACAGCTACTTCGACACCTACCCCGGCGTCTGGCGGCACGGCGACTGGATCACCCTCACCTCCCGAGGCTCCGTGGTCATCCACGGCCGCTCCGACTCCACGCTCAACCGGCAGGGCGTCCGCATGGGGTCGGCAGACATCTACGAGGCCGTCGAACGCCTTCCCGAGATCAGGGAATCCCTGGTCATCGGCATCGAGCAGCCCGACGGCGGCTACTGGATGCCCCTGTTCGTCCACCTGGCACCGGACGCCGTGCTCGACGAGGGACTGAAGGACCGCATCCAGCGGACCATCCGCGAGCACCTGTCCCCGCGCCACGTCCCCGACGAGATCATCCAGGTGCCCGGCGTCCCGCACACCCTGACCGGCAAACGCATCGAGGTCCCGGTGAAACGCCTTCTCCAG
>NZ_LIRG01000591.1 GCF_001419695.1 Streptomyces prasinopilosus | reverse complement strand
GCCCCGGCCCACCGGTCCCGGCAAGACCGTCTGGGCGGAACGCGTCCTGCCGCCGGAACGGGCCGCGCCGGCCGCACCGGTGTCCCCGTCGTGGACGGACCGCCGCTGCGGGCCATGGCGTTGAC
Organism: Streptomyces prasinopilosus; assembly: GCF_001419695.1. Lineage (GTDB taxonomy): Bacteria > Actinomycetota > Actinomycetes > Streptomycetales > Streptomycetaceae > Streptomyces > Streptomyces prasinopilosus. The sequence goes on along the minus strand of NZ_LIRG01000591.1, from coordinate 2,113 downwards.
GCCCGCGCCCGCACGGGCCGCGCCGTCCTCCTCGCACCGCTGTTCGCCGGCCGGCACCGCCGGTACCGAGGGCGCCGCTGACACCGGGCGCCGCTCGGCGCTGTCCGGCGCCCGGCGCTCAGTCGGATCGCCGCCGGGCCGCCTCCACGGCCCGGCGCAGCAGCGCCCCGGCGTCCGCGACCGCCCGGACGAGGGCGTCCGGGTCGCGCGTCAGGCCCTCCGTCAGCGCGTCCACGCCGGTCAGCCCCGCCCGCTCGATCAACCCCTTCTCGTTCGTCACCCACTCCCCGCGCGCCGCCATCACGGCGTGCGCGGTCTGCGTCGCGGCGGCCGCGACGGCCCCGGCGACCTGGGTGACGGCTCCCCTGGGGGCGTGGCCGGCCCCGGCGTAGGCGAGGGTGGCGGTGGCCGTGCCGTACCAGCGGGGCGGGGCGGACTCGCGCAGGGCCCGCGGATAGGCGGCGGGGCGGGGCAGTCCGCCGCGCAGCACCTCGTTGATCGCGAGTTCCGCGACGAGCAGGTACGTCGGGATGCCCGCGAGGTGGAACATCAGCGGCTCGACGCGGAAGCGGCCCCGCTCCGCCTCGGCCAGTTCGCGTTCGACGACGTCGAGGTCCCGGTAGTGGACGTCGACGCGGCGGCCGTCGACGGTCAGCCAGGCACCGCCGTTGAACACGCCCCCGCCCCAGCCGCCGATGTCGGACACCTCGCCCTCCCAGCCGACCGCGCGCAGGTCGTCGGGGTCGAAGGCGCCCCGGTAGTACACGGCCAGGTCCCAGTCGCTGTCGGGCCGTGCGGTGCCCTGGGCGCGCGAGCCGCCGAGGGTGACGGCGCGGACACCGGGGAGGGCGGCGAGCCGGTCGGCGGTCGTGTCGAGGAAGGCCTGGTCCGGGAGGGAGGGCACGGGTGCGGCTCCTGTCGGGGGAAACGGAGGGGTGTGCGGCGGTCGGGTGGGAAGGCTACGGAGCGCGGCCCGGCGGGGCGAGTGAAATAGGAGTGCGGCGGCGCGGCCGGGACCGCATGATCGGGGGACCGTCCTTCGTCGTCCCCGGAAGATCGGAGCCCGTGTGATCCGGCGCGTCGCCGTCCCCGGCCTGTTTCCCCCTCCCCTGTACTCCCCCGTCTCCGTCGTCGAGGCGGGCACCCGGTCGGCGTTCCTCGCCGGGTCCGTTCCGCTCGACGCCGACGGAAGGCTCGCCGGGGAGGGGGATCCGGTGCGGCAGGCCGAGCAGGTGCCGGCCCATCTCGAGGCGCGGTTGCGCGCGGTGGGAAGCGGCCTGTCGCAGGTGGTGTCGACGGACGTGTACGTCGTGAGCGGTGAGCCCGCCGCGCTCTCCGCCGTGTGGGACGTCGTCGAGGCGTCCGGGCTGAGTGCCGGACCGCACTCGTCGACCCTGCTCGGTGTGGCCTGCCTCGGTTACCCCGGGCAGCTCGTCGAGATCACCGCGACGGCCGTCGTACCGGACGCGGCGGCGGATTCATGAGCGCCGGCGGCCGGACGGTGAACCTGCGCCGGGCCCTGCCGGCCGACGCCGTCCCCGCGGCCGGCGTCTGGCTGCGGTCGTTCGCCGCGGCCCTGCCGGGTGTGGTCCGGCCCCGGTCCGACGACGAGGTGCACGGCTTCTTCCGTGATGTCCTCGTGCCGCTGTGCGAGACCTGGGTGGCGGAGGCGGAGGACGGGGGCGTCGCCGGGGTGATGGTGCTGGAGGGCGAGGAACTGGCGCAGCTGTACCTCGCCCCCGAGTGGCGCGGGCGCGGACTGGGCGACCGGTTCGTCGCCCTGGCCAAGCGGCACCGCCCCGAGGGCCTCTCCCTGTGGACCTTCCAGGTCAACGGGCCCGCGCACCGCTTCTACGAACGGCACGGTTTCGAGGCCGTCGAGTGGACCGACGGGAGCCGGAACGAGGAGCGGGAACCGGACGTGCGGTTCGTGTGGCGCCCGTAGGGCGGGCGGTCCGTGGGGCGGGCGGTCCGTGGGCCGGGCGATCCGTGGGGCGGGCGGCTCGCGGACACCGCCGCCCGCGGACTCCTCAGGCGTCGGTGCGCGCGTACCGGTCCGTCGCCGCCACCAGGGCGTCCTCCCCGGCGGCGCCGGCGTCGTGGCCGGCCTCGT
>NZ_LIRG01000590.1 GCF_001419695.1 Streptomyces prasinopilosus | reverse complement strand
CGCCGCCCGGCACGCCCGGCGTCCCCGGAGTGCCGGGCGTGCCGGGCGGCGAGTAGGGGTGGGAACCGTGGGCACAAGAAACGGTGTCGAAGGCACGATCTACGGAGTTGGGCAGTTCATGGACGAGCAGCCGGTGGACGAGACCGCCGTCGCCGAACTCCGCCTCGCGCAGCGCGAGGCGGATGCCGTGCACGGCGTCGTCCGCGAGCCGGCGGGCCTCGGTGAGCGGAGTGCCGGTGGCGGTGAGGGGGTTCCACGCGCCCGAGGCGGCGTCGGCCTCCCGGTCCTCCACGGCGTCCAGGAGGTGGGCGAGCCGGCCGAAGAGCCGTCCCGCCTCGGCGAGCGGCTCCGCGTTGTGCGGCCGGCCGGCGAGCACCGCCGTGTGCGCGAAGGCCGCCGCGGTGGCGGTCTCGGTCGGTTCGGTGACGGTGAGGACCGGGGTGCCGGGGCCCGCGAGGGTCTCGATGCCGGTCTGCCGGTCAACGGCGTCGACCAGGACGGCCGTGTCGAACCCGACGTCCGTACCGGTCCGCGCCCCGGCCCGGTCCCAGCTCGCGGCGACGCGGCGCGCGGCGAGCGCCACCGGGCGGCGGCCCAGCAGTCCGTCCCGGTCGGCGACGTGGTCGCGCACCTTGGCGGAGGCCAGCACCAGCGACACGGCCGCCGCGAGCCGCGAGCCCTCACCGTGTGCCACGGAGGCGGTGCGCATGCCGCGCAGGGGACACGGTCCCGCCGTACGCCGTCCGGCACCGGCGTCCTCGGCCTGAGCCTCCGTCAGGACGGAGACGAGCAGCCCGTCGTAGTTGGTGACGACGCGTGCGAGCTGCCCGTGGTCCCGGCGCAGCGCCAGGCACAGTCCGCACAGGTGTGCCGTCCACTGGGCCGTGAGCCGTTCACCGAGCCGGTGCCGGCAGGGTCTGACCATTCCGAACATGACGTTCCCCCGTGGGTGATCCGAAGTGGAGCGGCGGCATCGTACTCACGGCCACGTTCACCCGTACGCGCCGCTGCTCACCCATACGCCGAGAAGAATCATATTTCACTCATAGTCAGCATCTGCTTATATCGGGGCCCTTGGGGGGCTTGGGCTCTCGACGGACGCGCCCTGCACCAGTACCGTCACAAACCCCCCGCACGGCGTCCCAGCACTTGGCGCGCCATCCGCATCATGGACGACCATAGGGATGCGGAAAGCAAGTAAGGACCGCTGTGAGAGGAGGCGTCCATGGGATCGGTACGCAAGGCAAGTGCCTGGCTTGGCCTCGTCGACGACAACGAAGACGAGCGCTACTACGACGACGACTACTCCGACGGGGCTGTGCCCGGGGACGCCTGGGTCACCGATCCTCGGGTCAAGGTGGCCACGGACGTCGCCGCGGAGAAGGGCCGCCGCATCGGCACGGTGACCCCGGACAGCTTCCGGGACGCCCGCGCCATCGGCGAACTGTTCCGGGACGGGGTCCCCGTCATCATGAACCTCACCGCCATGGACGCCGGTGACGCCAAGCGCGTCGTCGACTTCGCCGCCGGGCTGATCTTCGGTCTGCGCGGTTCCATCGAGCGGGTGTCCAACCGCGTGTTCCTGCTGAGCCCGGCCGACACCGAGGTCGTCAGCGGGGAGCCGGCCGCGCACCGGTCGGACGGCTTCTTCAACCAGAGCTGAGGCGGGGCCGCTCCCCGGCCCGGCCCTGCCCCCTCCC
>NZ_LIRG01000059.1 GCF_001419695.1 Streptomyces prasinopilosus | reverse complement strand
GCGACGGTCAGCGGCTTTCGAGGCGGACGTGCAGCTCCTTCTCCTGGTCGCCGGAGACCGTGCTCAGGTCGTGCACCGTGAACAGGGACTCCAGAGTGGTGCGGACCCGGTCGACCGCCCAGTAACCGCCCTGCAGGTCGGCGTCGACCGAGGCCCCCAGCCGGGCCGTGGCCTCCGGGCGGGCTCCGCCCTCGCGCGGGTCGGCCACGTCGAACGTGCCGAGCCACACCGTCGGGCGGACCCCGGAGGACGCCTCCGGCACGTCACCGGAACGCCGGTCGGACGTGAAGTACGCGCCCAGTGTGTCGAACACGATCTGCGCGTCGTGCCGGTCGCACCCGCTGAGTTCGACCGAGACGGATTCCGGGTGCGGTCGCTCGCTGCCCATCGTGATCGCTCCTTTCGCCGCGACACCCTGCCGCGTCCTGCCGTGCCCCGGCCACGTCCTTGCCGGGCCTGCCACACGGCGTACCCCGCCCTCCGCCGCCCAAGCACCGCATCCACGCGCACACGGGTGCGCTCCCCGCGCACCACCGGCGTGCCCGGGGGATCGCGGGGCACCCGGCGCGGAGAGGAAAGAAGGTGGAGGAGACGGCCGGAGAGGCGGAAAATCGCCCCCACGCGCGGTAGAACAGGTGATGCGGCGCATCACGGTGGGCCGCGGGAATCGGCGAAGGCGGGCGTGCGATGAGTTCAGCCGGGTCACCCCTGGTCGAGGGCGACGGGGACGGAACGGGCCCCGGGCCGGTCCGTCCCAGCGGCCTGCTCGACGTGCTGCGCGTGGCCTCGGTGGTGCTGGACCCCCAGGGCCGCATCGTGCTGTGGAGCCCGCAGGCCGAGGAACTCTTCGGGTACGGCGCCGAGGAGGCGCTGGGCCAGTACGCCGCCCGGATCATGGTGCACGAACAGCACCTGGACCTGGTGGTCAAACTCTTCTCCGAGGTCATGCGGACCGGGCAGAGCTGGGCCGGAGCGTTCCCCATCCGGCGCAAGGACGGCGGCACCCGGCTCGTGGAGTTCCGCAACATGCGGCTGACCGACGACCAGGGCAGCGTCTACGCCCTCGGCCTCGCGGTCGACCAGACGACCGTGCGCCGGGTGGAGCAGGACGTGGCGCTGTCCACCCGGATCGTCGCCCAGTCCCCGATAGGACTGGCCGTCCTGGACACCGCCCTGCGGTACGTCTCGGTCAACCCGGCACTCGAACGGATCAACGGCGTCCCGGTGGAGGAACACCTGGGCCGCACGCTCCCCGAGGTGCTTCCGCAGCTGGACGTCGCCACCGTCGAGGCGGCGGCGAGGCGGGTCCTGGACACCGGGGAACCGGTCGTCGACCAGTACATGATCGGCCGGACCCCGGCCGACCCCGACACGGACCACGCCTGGACCGCCTCGCTGTTCCGGCTGGAGAACGCGCTCGGCTCGGTGCTCGGCGTGGCCCTTTCCGTGGTGGACGTCACCGAGCAGTACCGGGCGGGCCTCGAGGCCGAACGGGCCCGGCGCCGACTGGCCGTCGTGGCCGACGCCTCGGCCCGGGTCGGCACCACGCTCGACCTGGAGCGCACGGCCCGTGAGCTGGCCGACGTGGCCGTTCCGGAGCTGGCCGACGTGGCCGCCGTGGACCTGCTGGACACGGTGGTGCTGGGCCGCCGGAGCACCCTCGGCCCGGCCGAGCCGGCGGTGATCCGGGCCCTGGCGGTCCGGGGCGCGGGCGCCGGCTCGAGGGACGCCCTGCGGGCCGCCGATCCGCCGGGCCTGGTCACCCGGTACGGCCCGGACCGGTTCGTCACCGAGTGCGTGCGCACCGGGCTGCCCGTGGTCCTGCCGCGGGTCAAGGACGAGGACCTGCCCAGGATCGCCCGGTCCCCCGAGGCGGCCGAACTGCTGGGCCGCGCGGGTGTGCACTCGTACCTGGCGGTGCCCCTGACCGCGCACGGCGAGGTGCTCGGCGCGCTCGACCTCAAGCGCACCGGCAACCCGCTGCCGTTCGACGAGGACGACCTGCTGCTGGCCCGGGAGCTGGCCTCCCGCGCGGCCGTGCAGATCGACAACGCCCGCTGGTACCAGAGCGCCCGCGACGCCGCGCTCACCCTGCAGCGCAGCCTGCTGCCCAGCCATCCGCCGGTGACGGGCGGGCTCGAGGTCGCCTCCCGCTACCAGCCCGCGGGGGCCACCAACGAGGTGGGCGGCGACTGGTTCGACGTGATCCCGCTGGACGGCGGCAGGACGGCCCTCGTCGTGGGAGACGTGATGGGCAACGGCATCCCCGCGGCGGCCACCATGGGGCGGCTGCGCACGGCGACGAACACGCTGGCCTCGATCGGTCTCGATCCCGCGGTGCTCCTGGAGCACCTCGACCGGATCGTCGGCGAACTCGAGGACGCCATCGCCACCTGCGTCTACGTCGTCCACGACCCCCGTGAACGGCAGTGCCTGATCGCCAACGCGGGGCACCTGCCGCCGGTGCGGGTCCGGGCCGGCGGCACCCCGGAACTGCTCGGCCTGCCGACCGGGGTGCCGCTGGGGGTGGGCGGCGTCGGGTTCTCGACCACCGTCGTGGGGCTCGAACCGGGTGACCGGCTGGTGCTGTACACCGACGGCCTGGTCGAGACCCGGCACCACTCGCTGGACGAGCGCCTCGACCGCCTGCTCGCGCTGCTGCGCGGCCGGCCCGACCTCTCCCTCGAGGAGACGTGCGACCTGCTGCTGCGCACCCTGCACGAACCCGACGACTTCGACGACGTGGCCCTGCTCATCGCCCGTGCGACCCTGCCCGGCTGCGCCGTGTCCCCGGACCGCCCCGCCGCCCCGGAC
>NZ_LIRG01000589.1 GCF_001419695.1 Streptomyces prasinopilosus | reverse complement strand
GGCGGCGTGGTCGATGCCCTCCTCCACGTCGCCGCCGAGCCGGCCGCGCAGGTCCTCGAGGACCTTCTCCTCGCCGACGGCGACCCACTTGCGGCCGACGAGGTAGAAGCCGCCGTAGTCCTTGGCCGTCTCGATCCACTCGCGCTGGCCGCGGTCGGTGGCGAAGGTGGCGAGGACGTACTTCTGCCTGCCCTTCTCGCAGATGGCCTGGCGGATGGTGTCGGCGTCGGTCTGCATGTTCGGCTCGCACCTCACCTCGGCCGCCAGGTGCTCCAGGCTGCCGGTGGCCGTGACCGGCGCCCCGCTCCGCCCGTCGCCGTTCGCGTCCTCACCGCCGGACCCGCAGCCCGCCAGCGCCAGTACCGCCACCGCGCCGGTCAGCGCGAGCATCGGTCGGGTCAGCCTCATGAGTTCCTCCGGTCCTTCCGGCGACATGCCGCACGGAGCCCCGGCGAGGGGCTCTCCGCCTTCGATACGGCCCGGGGGCCCGGAGTGCTCAATCGGGTGACCCGCGGGCGCGTCGCTCGTTCTGACAGACGTGCAGTCACCGCATGCCGCCCAGCGCCCCGCCCCCTCTTCCCCCGACGGACCGCTCGTCGACGTCGGGCAGGCCGAGGCCGCCCTCGTCGAGCACTATCCGCGGCTCGTCCGGCTCGCGTACCTGATGCTGCCGCCGGAGCCGGGCGACCGGGGCCGGCGGGTGCTGACCGCGCACGCCCTGGTGCAGCGCGCGCTGCCCCGCGGCCGCACCGCGGCACCGGCGGTCCCCTCCCGGCCGCGGCGGTCCGGCGGCGGCCGGGCCGCGCACTCCGCCCGGTCCGGGCGGCGGGCGGACCGGGCCGGCCGGAGTGACCGGAGTGACCGGACCGACCGGCCCGCGTGGGCCGCCGACGGGGACGGCGGTCCCGGGTACGCGCTGGTCCGGCTCCAGGTGGTGCGGACCGCGCTGCGGGCGAGCCCGTCACGCGGGCGCAAACGCGGGGCGCGGCGCGGCCGGGCCGGGCGGCCGGCCCTGCCCCCGCCGCTGCCCCAGGTGTGGGGGCTGCGCCTGTTCCCCCGGTCCGGGGGCGCCGACGAACTCGCCCTGGAGCAGAGGCTGTCCGCCCTGTCCGGTGCGGCCCGCGCCGCCTGGGTGCTGCGCGGCCTGGAGCGGCTCGCGGACGACGACGTCCGCGCGGTGCTCACCGACGCGGGTGTGCCCGACGCCGCGGGGGCGCTGCGCGAGGCCGACCGGGTGCCGGCCGAGTACCGGCTGCTCGGCTCTCCCGCGTTCGATCCCTGTGCGCTCCAGGCCCGGCCCACCGATCTGGTGCGGCGCCGCCGGCGCCTGAAGGCCTCGTTGGCCGCCGGAACCGCGCTCGTCGTCTGCGGCGCGTTGTTCGGGCTGCCGGACGACGGCTGGGGCCCCGGCGGTGCCGCCGCGCCGCCGTACGCGCTGAACCGGTCCGCGCAGGCCGCCCTGGACCCGGGGAAGCTGACCCGGGTCTCCCCCGCCGCCTGGAAGACCTCCGCGCGGACCGACTTCTCCGTGTGGCCGGCCCGCGGCGACCTGGCGGGCGACGCGGCCCTGCTGCGCCGGGCCCTCGCCGTGTGGGCCCGGCCCGGCGGGCGGGTGCGGGTGTCGGCGACGCCGGGCACCCCGTCCGGCGGTCCGGCCGGTCCGCCCCAGCTGCTGTACGCCGGGACCGTCGACAACGCGCGCGTGGTGGTCCTCCACGACGGTCTGCGCATCACCAGGTACGCCGAGCCGCTGGACGGCACCGGGGGCGCCGCCCTCGACTTCGCCCGGGTCGACGGCGCGGACCGGGCGGGGGCGAGCGCGCTGGTGCTGGGCCGCGCCGACGGCAACGTCCGCTACCTGACGGCGCCCTGGGTCCGTTCGGCCGGTGCGCGGGACCTGCGCGAGCCCGGCGCGGACCCGGCGGACCTCGCCCTCACCGGCGGGGTGACCCCGCCGGTGGCCGGCCCGGCCCCGGCGTCCGGCGCGTGCGCCTCGTGGAACGTGCTGGAGCTGACCGACGGCACCGGCACCCGGCTGGTGACCGACCTCGGCGAGCTGGTCCCGGCCGTGCTGACCGCGGGGCGGCCCGGGGCGGCCCGCGGGGCCGCCGGCGGCGAGGTGTCGCGCACCTGGTCGCCGTTCGCCTGCTCCCTGGCGTCGATGCGCTCGGCGGGCGTGCGGAGCGTGAACGCGTGGGCCTTCGCCGAGCAGCCGCTGCCGGACGCGGCCGGGACGGGGACCTCCCTCCCGGAGGGCGGGGGCGGTTCGGCGTCCTGGGTGTGCACCCGGGCCGAGACCTGGCGGGGCGGCGGCACCCTGGTGCAGGCCCAGTTCCACACGCCGGGCGGGCCGTCCGGGGTGGTGGCGGCCCGGGCCGGGGACGTGCCGCAGTGCGGGGAGCGTGAGCCGCGGGTGCTGGCCGGGGTGCTGTGGAAGTCCGGGGCGGGCACCTGGTACCTGCTGGCCGCCGGCAGCCGCGGCACCGCGTCGGTCACCGCGACGGGCGGGGTCGAGGGCACCGCGCGGGGCAACCTGCTGGCCCTGGAGGCCGAACGGGGCGCCCGGGCGGACCTGGAGGGCACCCTGGAGAACGGGGAGCGGGTCACCGGACTCCGCTGAACCGGGGCGGCCCCGCCGTGGGCGGTCCGGACCGCACGCCCGCCGCCGCCCGGTCCGGACCGTTCACGGCCGGATCCGATCGGTAGGCTGTGTGCATGACTACCGGGGTACGCCGCAGAATGGGAGTCGAGGAGCGCCGGCAGCAGCTGATCGGCGTCGCCCTCGAACTGTTCAGCCGCCGCTCGCCCGACGACGTCTCCATCGACGAGATCGCCTCGGCGGCCGGCATCTCGCGCCCGCTGGTCTACCACTACTTCCCCAGCAAACTCAGTCTCTACGAGGCCGCGTTGAGCCGTGCCGCGGACGATCTGGCGTCGCGGTTCGCGGAGCCCCGCGAGGGCCCGCTGGGGGCGCGGCTGATGCGGGTGATGGGCCGGTACTTCGACTTCGTCGACGAGCACGGGCCCGGTTTCTCCGCCCTGATGCGCGGCGGTCCGGCGGTCGGCTCCTCGACCACCAACGCGCTGATCGATTCCGTGCGGCAGGCCGCGTACGAACAGATCCTGTCGCACATGGGCGCGGTGGATCCGCCCGCGCGGCTGGAACTGGTGGTGCGGTCCTGGATCTCGCTCGCCGAGTCGACGGCGCTGATCTGGCTGGACGGCCGCCGCATACCGCGCGCCGGGCTGGAGACCCAGCTGGTGCACGACTTCGCCGCGCTCTGCGCCGTCGCCGCGGCCCACGACGAGGAGCTGGGCGCGCTGCTGCGCGACCTGCTCAAGGACGAGCCGGGCGACGGACCGTTCGTCGACCTGGTCACCCGGCTCGTCGCCCTGGCCCGCTGAAGCGGGCGCCCCCGCGGTGGCGCGGGGGCGCGGGTCACTCCACGAACTTGCGGTACGACGGGTCGAGCTCGCGCACTTCGGCGGAGACGTGCAGGGTCCGGCCCCCGTCCGTCCGCACGTGCCGCCGCACCAGTTCCAGGACGGCCTCGGTGAGCCGGGCCTTGGTCTCCTCGGTCCGCCCGGGGAGCAGGGCGATGTGGACGTGCACCAGGGCGTGGTCCTCCTCCTGCTCGTGGCCGACGAAGACGTCGTCGGTCGGGCGGAACCGGGTCTTGCACCCCGGGAGCGTCGCGGCCGCGATCTCCACCACGGTGGTGTGCAGGTCACGGGCGAAGGCGGGCCAGTCGTGGTCGAAGCCGTGCTTCAGCTGTGCGGAGTAGTCGACGGTGATCTGCGGCATGGGTGGGCCCTCCGGTTCCGGGTCGGAGGGCCCACCCTAGCTTCCGCGGTGGTGCGTCCGGGTGGTCAGCCGGCCGCGGTGAACACCGCGACCGAGCGGGCCGGGACGGTGAAGGTGCCGGTGTCCGGCGCGTAGGACGCCGTCTTCACCACCGCGTCCGAGCCGGCCGCCTGCACCGGGTGCAGGCGGTGCTCCGTGCCGGCGAGGGCGCCGACGCGCTGTTCCCGCCGGTCCGGTGTGGCGTTGAAGACGACGACCAGGTCGCCGAGCTTCATGGTGATCACGCCGGGCGTCTCGTCCTTCCCGGACAGCGGGAAGGAGAGCCGGGACTGCACCTGGTCCGCGGTGCCGAGGGAGAAGGCCTTCTCCGTCGTGCGGATCCTCAGCAGGTCCTGGTAGGCGGCCGTGGTGCCCCGGATCTGCGGGCAGCCGACCTTCACCGCGCCCAGCAGGGGCTTGGCGTGGGGCCACTTGTCGGCGTTGTCGGCGGCCGGCGGCAGACCCCGGCCGAAGCCGTTGCCGGCCGCGCAGTTCCAGTGGACGGCGTTGAACCAGTCACCGCTGTCGTAGGAGTTGCGGTCCAGCGACTTGGAACGCAGCAGGTCGGTGCCCGCCTGGGAGAGCGCCGGGCCCTGGGAGAGGGTGGCCGTCGCCATGGCGAGGACCTGCATGCGCGCCCGGTCGTCGGCCGACGTGTCCTTGGGCAGCTTGAAGGCGAGCGCGTCGAACAGCGACTCGTTGTCGTGCGCGTCCGCGTAGGCGAGGGCGTCGCCGGGCGCGGCGGCGTATCCGGCGGGTGCGCCGTTGTAGTCGACCTGGGAGCCCTTGACCTCCTTGCCGCTGGTGTCGGTGAAGGTGTAGTCGGCGAGGTTGCCGGAGAGCCCCACCTTGATCAGGTCCTGGTAGTGCAGCAGCCGGGCCCTCTGCTCGGCCTCGGTGCCGTTGGCCTCGGAGGAGTTGGGGTCGGTGTAGAGGCCGGAGGCGAAGCCCTGCACGCCGGGGTCCTCGTCGAAGGGGCCGCCGCCGCGGACGGCGTCACGGGCCCGGTCGGAGAAGGTGGCGATGCCGGTGCCGGCCATGTTCTGCTGGGTGGCCTGCTCGAAGCGGGCGTCGTCGGCGATCTCGCCGAAGTTCCAGCCCTCCCCGTACAGGATGATCTTCTTGCCGTCGACGCCGTCCTTCTCGGGCGTGAGCGCGTCCAGGGCCTTGCGCACGGCGAGGATGTTGGCCTTGGGGTGGTGGCCCATGAGGTCGAAGCGGAAGCCGTCGACCTTGTACTCCTTGGCCCAGGTGACGATCGAGTCGACGACGAGCTTGCCCATCATGGCGTTCTCGGGCGCGGTGTTGGAGCAGCAGGTGCTGTTGGCGACGGAGCCGTCGGCCAGCAGGCGCTGGTAGTAGCCGGGCACGATCCGGTCCAGGACCGAGGTCCTGGCCTGGCCGTGGGACGCGGTGTGGTTGTAGACCACGTCCATGACGACCCCGAGGCCCTCCTCGTTGAGCGCCTTGACCATCGCGCGGAACTCGACCGTGCGGGCGGTGCCGTCCGGGTCGGTGGCGTAGGAGCCCTCGGGGACCGTGTAGTGGTACGGGTCGTAGCCCCAGTTGTAGGCGTCCTTGGCCGCGGTCTTCGCCACGCACTCCTGCTGCTTGTCGGAGTCGGCGGGGTGGGCGGCGAGGTCGCAGTCGACGGTGGCCTGGTCGGACTTCCTCTCGGGGATGGTCGCGATGTCGAAGGCGGGCAGCAGGTGCACGTACGAGGTGCCGGCCTCGGCCAGCTTCCGCAGGTGCTTCGAGCCGTCGCTGTCCTTGTCGGTGAAGGCCAGGTAGGTGCCGGGCCGCTTCGCGGTGCGGTCCTCGACGGAGAAGTCGCGGATGTGCAGTTCCTGGATCTGGGCGTCCTCGAGCGGCACGGCCTCCGGCTTGTCGAGGGACGTCCAGCCCTCGGGGGCGAGGTGCCGGTCGCCGAGGTCGACGACGAGGCTGCGCTCGGAGTCGGTGGTCAGGGCGACCGAGTAGGGGTCGGTGACCTTGTTGGTGACGAGTTCGCGGGTGCTGGGCGCCCATACCTTCACCGCGTACCGGTAGGGCTTGCCCTTCCAGGACGCGGGGCCGGTGACGGACCAGACGCCGGTGGCGTCGTCGCGCTTCATGCGGGCGGTGGTGCCGCCGATCTCCAGCGAGACGCTCTGCGCGGTCGGCGCCCACACGGAGAGCGTGGGCCGGCCGGCGCGGAAGACGGGGCCGAGGTCCGCCTTCGTCGCGCCGGCCGCGTACAGGTCGTCGAGGACGCCCGCGGTCTGCACGCCGGTCGCCGCGAGGACGGCGCCGTTGGAGGCGTACTGGGCGGCGACGACCTGGCCGCGCAGGGCCTCGCGCACGCGGTCCCGGTCGCGCGGGTCGACGGTCCGGGCGGTGCCCTTCGCGAGGTGCGGGAACTTCGCCTTCTGGGCGTCGGTGAGGGTGGTCTTCGCCAGCCGGAGCACACGGGTGTCGTCGCCGAGGACGAGCGTGCCGTCCTTCGCCGTGACCGAACCGGTGCGGGAGGCGAGGAGCCGGGTGGAGGCGGCGGCGTCCGAGCCGTCCCAGACGACGGTGTCCCGGTCGATCCAGACCGCCTTGGAGGTGGTCAGGTCGAGGGCCGCCGCGGAGCCCGCGGGCTGCGGCAGCAGGTGCTTCTCCTGGCCGCTCAGCAGCCACACCTCGTGGCCGTCGGCCCTGAGGTCGAGCGACCGGTCGGAGGGGAGGTCCTTCTCGTCGCCCTTGTGGAGGATGTAGCTGAGGCTGGTGGCACCCTCGGCGAGCGGCACCTCGAAGACCGCGCCGTAGGAATCGGTCCTCACCGGTTCCAGGGGCTTCGACCAGTCGGTGGGGTTCGCGGCGCCGGTCCAGGTGTGCAGGCCCCAGCCGTCGTAGTTCCCGTCGGCACGCTGGTAGTGCAGGACCGCCTTGGTGGTGTCCTGCGCCGGGTACTCGGGCCGCTCGGTGGTGACGGTCTCCTTGCCCTGCTCGATCCAGACCTCACCGGTGCGGGTCAGGTCGATCGTGCGGTCGGTGGCGACGTCCTTGTCGCCGTCCTCGTCGATGACGAGGAAGCCGAGGTCGGACGCGCCCGGCTTGAGCTTGACGTGGGCGAAGGCGCCGTAGGCGTCGCGGCCGGTGAAGGGGTGGCTGTCCGGCCATTCGGTGGCCTCGCCGTCGGCGAGGTCGCCCCAGGCGTACAGGCCCCAGTCGTCGTAGTCGCCGTCGGCGCGCCGGTAGTGGACGACCGCGTAGTCGCGGGAGGCGGCGGAGGGCGGCGCCTCGACGGGCGGGGTGCCGGTGGTGGAGGCGGCCAGGGCGCTCGCGGTGCGTCCGGCCGAGTCGATCACGACGGCCTTGTGGCGCAGGGCGGTGCCGACGGGGACGTCCTCGCCGATGGTGTGGGTGACCTTGTGCGGGGCGTGGTCGGAGGAGCCGAGGGTCTGCCACCTGCCGTTGCCGGTCTGGGCGGCGAAGACGACGCGGTTGAGCTGTCCGCCCTCGACGTCGGCCGTGAGCTCGACGGTGCCGGTGGCGCCGGCGCCGGGGGCCTCGAGGGTGACCGACGGCTTCGCGGCGGGCCCGGCGGGCTTGCCGGACGCCTTGAGGACGATCGCCGAGCCCGCCGGGACGGTGACGGTGATCTTCCTGTCGGCGCCGCTGGTGACGGTGGCGTCGGTGCCGTGGAGGCCGCGGAAGGCCGTGCGGGCGGAGTTCGTGGCGAAGGTGGCCTTCTTCGCCTCGCCGGCGTTGTTGAAGGCGACGACGTATTCGGTGGTGTCCCGGCCGGTGCGGGTGCCGGTCGCGGTGCGGGAGAAGGCGTAGACGCCGGGGCCGTCGGCCGCGTACCGCTCCTGCTGGGCGCCGTCGGTGAGGGCGGGGTGCGCCTTGCGGAGCTTGGCGAGGGCGCTGATCTGCCGGTAGAGCGGGGCCTTCGTGTCGTAGGTGTCCTCGGCGTGGGTGCGGTCGGTGCCGATGAGGTCGTCGTCGAGGTAGTCGGCGGTGCGGGAGGCGAACAGGCTCTGGCGGGCGTCCTTGTCGCCGCCGGCACCGGTGAAGCCCTGCTCGTCGCCGTAGTAGACGACGGGGTTGCCGCGGCTGAGGAACATCAGCTCGTTGGCGAGCATGTCCTTCTTCAGCAGTTCGGCGTCGGACGCCTCCGGGTCGTCCTGCTTCAGGAACGTCCCGATGCGGCCCATGTCGTGGTTGCCGAGGAAGGTGACCTGCTCGTAGGCGTTGGCCCGGTCGGTCGTGTACTTGTGGTCGTCGCCGAAGACGGAGGCCAGCTTCTTCGCGCTGCCGCCCTGGGAGGCGTACTGGCGGGCCGCCTCCTGGAACGGGAAGTCGAGGGTGGCGTCGAGGCGGCCCTCGGTGACGTAGGGGGCGGTGACGTCGGTGTCGGCGGAGTAGACCTCGCCGAACATGAAGAAGTCGTCGCGTCCCCGCTTCGCCGCGTAGGCGTCGAGGGCGGTCGCCCACTGGGTCCAGAACTCCATGTTGACGTGCTTCACGGTGTCGATCCGGAAGCCGTCGATGTCGAAGTCCCTCACCCACCGCTGGTAGATCTTCTCCATGCCGTCGACGACCTCGGGACGCTCGGTCCACAGGTCGTCGACGGCATGGAG
>NZ_LIRG01000588.1 GCF_001419695.1 Streptomyces prasinopilosus | reverse complement strand
CTTCTGCACCGGGCCGCCCGGCACCCAGCCGGCGTCCGCGAGCAGGGCCCGCGCCTCCTCGGCGTCCTGGCCGCCGAGGGCACCGCTGCCGTCGGCGTAGGCGGCCTGCCCGGAGAGCGCGAGGTGGCTGCCGACGGGTTCGGCGGGCAGGCCGAGCGGTTTCAGGACCGCTTCCGCCAGGGCCCGCCGGTCCAGGGCGCGGGCCACGGCGCGGCGGACCCGTTCGTCGGCGAGGGGGCCCTCGGCCCCGTTGAGGGCGAGCTGGGTGTAGGCGGGCTCCAGTGACTTGCGCACCTCGAAGCCGCCGAGGGCCCGCCGCTCCCGGGCGAGCTCCGCGGCGGCCTCGTGCCGCTCCTTACGGGCGGAGGCCTTCCCGTCGGCGTCCTCCTCGTCGGAGCCGTCGGCGACGGCCCAGGCGCGCAGGGCCTGCGCCGCGGCCCGTCCGGCCCCGCGACCGGCGGTCCCGGGGCCCATCGGGGCCGTGCCGTCCGGCGTGCTCCCGTCCGTCCCCCCGCCCGTGCCCGGGCTCGCGCTTTCGGCCGGGGCCGTGCCCCGCGGGCCGGCGGCGGCGGAGATGCGGCGGGCGGCCGCGGCGTCGACCTCGGCCAGGTCCAGGGTGCCGGCGGTGAGCGCGGCGACGCGTTCACCGTGGGGCACCTCGCGCAGCACGATCGTGGAGAGCCGGGCCGGCTCCCCCCACCAGCGGGCGTTGCGGGTGAGGGTGACCTCGTCGGCCTTGCGGTCGACCTTCTTCACCGCGAACGGTCCCGCGGTGACCTTCAGCTTCGTGCGGGCCCCGTCGTTGAAGGAGTCCGGGGTGCCCATGACGTCCTTCGGGTACAGCGGTGCGAACAGCGACTTCCAGTCGGCGTAGGTCCGGCCGAAGGTGACCTTGACCTCCAGGTCGTCGGTGCCGCGCTCGATCTTCTCGATGCGGTCGTAGCCGGCGTTGCGGGCGGTCCAGTAGGCGGAGTCCTTGCCGGACAGGGCGCGCCACTGGGCGGCGAAGTCGGCGGCGCCGATCTCCCGGCCGTCGCTCCAGACGGCCTGCTGGTTGAGCTTGTAGAGGACGACCTGCCTGGGCTCGGTCTCGACGACCTCGGCGGACTCCAGGTAGTCGGGGTTGCGCACCGGACGCCCCCGGTCGTCCGTCCGGAACATCGACGGCAGCACGGCCTGGGCGATCCGGGTGGTGGTGGCGTCGGCGTCCGCCTGGAAGGCGTTCAGGGTCTCCGGGACGGTGTCCACGCCCCAGCGCAGCGTGCCGCCGTCGGCGATCCCCGCGCGGTCGGCGCGGGCGATGTCCCCGCCGGCGAGGGGCCGGCCGGCCGGGTCGTCGTCGGAGCTGCATCCGGCCAGCGCGGGCACCACGAGCGCGCCCGCGGTGAGGAAGACGACCGAACGCATGACCGCGCGCGGGCCGACACCGTCGTGGGACATCTCTGGTTACCTCCGTGATGAAGCCGCGGACGTTATGATCACTTTTGTTGGTATTTAGATCTCATCTGATGTATGCGGCCACTGAAGAGGAAAGGGTTCGGCAACCAGGAGCGACACGGCGGCCGCGGATCGGAAGGGCACCCGTACGGCGTAGGACACCGGGCGGCGCACCCGTGCGCCTCGGCCAATCGATGCACATCCCTTCACAGCACAAGGTGTGACGCGCGACACTCTCAGGCGCATGAACGGTGCCGCCTTGGGCCTGAAGGATCCCGAAGGACCCGCGAGAAGTGAGGGCAAGTCATGTCCGTGCACGAGGAACTGGCATCCGTCCAGCGCAGTCTCGACGACCTGATCCGGTCGGTGGGACGCCTGGAGAAGCAGCTCGGCAGCGGCGGCCTGGAGATGCGCCGCGTCCGGTCCGACACCAATCACCTGCGCGAGAGCGTCGCGCTGCTCCGGGAGACGGCCGTCACCACGGCCGGCGCACCGCAGCGGCCCGATCTGGTCACCATCTCCGACACGCCGTACGACCCGTCCCTGTGGGTGGACACGGACGACGAGGGGCTCGGCGCGCACGACCGCCGCGCCCCCTGACCCCGACCGGAGCGGACAAGTGGCCACTGGTACGGAACCTCCCGCCACAGACCCCCAGCCCCGACGTACCGGTGTGAGAACCGGTACCCGCGCCGCGATCGCCGCTCCGCACCTGCGGACCGACCGCTGGTGGCTGGCCCCCGCCGCCACCGCGGCCGGCCTGCTCGCCTTCGTCGTCTACTCGACCTGGCGGGCCCTGTCGAACGCGGACTACTACGCGGCGCCGTACGTCTCGCCGTTCTACTCCCCGTGCCTCGCCGAGAACTGCGAGCCGATGCGCGGCGGACCCAACTGGGAGCTGTTCGGAAGCTGGTGGGGCCTCTCGCCGGCGATCCTCATCCTGGTCTTCCCGCTCGGCTTCCGCCTGACCTGCTACTACTACCGCAAGGCCTACTACCGGGGCTTCTGGGCGTCCCCGCCGGCCTGCGCGGTCGCCGAGCCGCACCGGAAGTACACCGGGGAGACCCGCTTCCCGCTGGTCCTGCAGAACGTCCACCGGTACTTCTTCTACGCGGCGCTCCTGGTCGCCCTGGTGCTGACCTACGACACCGTCCTCGCCTTCCGCGACGAGCACTACGCGTGGGGCCACATGGGGCTCGGCACCGTCGTCTTCCTGGTCAACATCGCGCTGATCTGGGCGTACACCGTCTCCTGCCACTCCTGTCGGCACATCGTCGGCGGCAAGCTCAAGCACTTCTCCCGGCATCCCGTGCGCTACCGGATGTGGCAGTGGGTGGGGCGGCTGAACGCCCGGCACATGCAGCTCGCCTGGGCGTCGCTGGTGAGCGTGGCGGTCGCCGACCTCTACGTCTACCTCGTCGCGTCCGGCGCCTTCGACGATCCGCGCTTCTTCTGACGACCCCTCCGGGCGTTCCGCGAACGCCGCGAGGGCTGTGAGTTCTGGCAGGTTATGACGGTTTCCGACGAGTGGGGCCTTTTGAGATGACCGTGGTCGACCGGCAGGAATGGGACGTCGTCGTGATCGGTGCGGGCGGTGCCGGGCTGCGCGCCGCCATCGAGGCACGCGAGCGGGGCGCCCGTACGGCGGTGGTCTGCAAGTCGCTGTTCGGCAAGGCGCACACCGTGATGGCCGAGGGCGGGATCGCCGCCGCCATGGCCAACGTCAACACCGGCGACAACTGGAAGGTCCACTTCCGCGACACCCTGCGCGGCGGGAAGTTCCTCAACCAGTGGCGGATGGCCGAACTGCACGCCCGGGAGGCGCCGCAGCGGGTGTGGGAGCTGGAGACGTGGGGCGCGCTGTTCGACCGGACCGAGGACGGCCGGATCTCCCAGCGCAACTTCGGCGGCCACGAGTACCCGCGCCTCGCGCACGTGGGCGACCGCACCGGCCTGGAGCTGATCCGCACCCTCCAGCAGAAGGTCGTCGCCCTCCAGCAGGAGGACTTCCGGGAGACCGGGGACCACGAGTCCCGGCTGAAGGTCTTCCAGGAGTGCACGGTCACCCGGGTGCTGAAGGACGGACCCCACGCCTGCGGCGTCTTCGGCTACGAGCGGGAGTCCGGCCGCTTCTTCGTGCTGGAGGCGCCCGCCGTGGTCCTCGCGACGGGCGGCATCGGCAAGTCGTTCAAGGTGACGTCGAACTCGTGGGAGTACACCGGGGACGGGCACGCGCTGGCGCTGCTGGCCGGGGCCCCGCTGCTCAACATGGAGTTCGTGCAGTTCCACCCGACGGGCATGGTCTGGCCGCCGTCGGTGAAGGGCATCCTGGTCACCGAGTCGGTGCGCGGCGACGGCGGGGTGCTGCGCAACTCCGAGGGCGAGCGGTTCATGTTCGACTACGTGCCGGACGTCTTCAAGGAGAAGTACGCCGAGTCCGAGGAGGAGGGCGACCGCTGGTACGACGACCCGGACCACAACCGGCGTCCCCCCGAACTGCTCCCCCGCGACGAGGTCGCCCGCGCGATCAACGCCGAGGTGAAGGCGGGCCGCGGCTCCCCGCACGGCGGGGTCTTCCTGGACGTGTCCACCCGGATGCCCGCCGAGGTGATCAAGCGCCGGCTGCCGTCGATGTACCACCAGTTCAAGGAGCTGGCGGACGTGGACATCACGGCGGAGGCGATGGAGGTCGGGCCCACCTGCCACTACGTGATGGGCGGCATCGCCGTCGACTCGGACACGGCGGCCGCGCGCGGGGTACCGGGGCTGTTCGCGGCCGGTGAGGTGGCCGGCGGCATGCACGGCTCCAACCGGCTGGGCGGCAACTCCCTCTCCGACCTGCTGGTGTTCGGGCGCCGGGCGGGCTGGCACGCGGCCGAGCACGCGGCGGGACGGGAGCGGCCCCGGGTGGACGACGCCCAGGTGGACGCCGCCGCCGCGGAGGCGCTGCGCCCCTTCTCGGCGGAGAGCGGGGGCCGCGAGGACACGGACGCGCGCCCCCCGGAGAACCCGTACACCCTGCACCAGGAGCTCCAGCAGACGATGAACGACCTGGTGGGCATCATCCGCCGGGAGCCCGAGATGGAGCAGGCCCTGCGGAAGCTGGCCGAGCTGCGGGCCCGTGCCCGGCGGGCCGGTGTGGAGGGGCACCGGCAGTTCAACCCGGGGTGGCACCTCGCCCTGGACCTGCGGAACATGCTGCTGGTCAGCGAGTGCGTGGCACGGGCCGCGCTGGAGCGCACCGAGTCGCGCGGCGGCCACACCCGCGAGGACCACTCCGCGATGGAGCGCGCCTGGCGCAACGTCAACCTGCTGTGCTCGATGGCCGACCCGACGGGCGGCGCCGCGGCGACCTCCCCGGAACGGGGCCAGATCGTCCTGACCCGCGAGACCACCGAACCCGTCCGCCCCGACCTGCTCGCCCTCTTCGAGAAGGAGGAGCTGGTCAAGTACCTCAGCGAAGAGGAGCTGTACGAGTGAGCAGCTACGAGGCCCGCTTCAGGGTGTGGCGCGGGGACGTGCGGGGCGGCGGCCTGGAGGACTTCCGGGTCGAGGTGAACGACGGCGAGGTGGTCCTCGACATCGTCCACCGGCTCCAGGCCACCCAGGCCCCCGACCTCGCCGTCCGCTGGAACTGCAAGGCGGGCAAGTGCGGTTCCTGCTCGGCCGAGATCAACGGCCGCCCGCGCCTGCTGTGCATGACCCGGATGTCGGTGTTCGACCGCGACGAGGTGATCACCGTGACCCCGCTGCGGGCCTTCCCGGTGGTCCGCGACCTGGTGACGGACGTCGGCTTCAACTACACGAAGGCCCGCAGCGGGGTCA
>NZ_LIRG01000587.1:3375-3643 GCF_001419695.1 Streptomyces prasinopilosus | reverse complement strand
CCGGCACGAGATGCTGCACGTGCGAGGGCGCAGCGTCGCGTGGGTGCCGCCGCTCCTGCTGCTGCTCGCCATCGCGGTGGCCGACTACCACACCATCGGCGAGTTCCGGATCATCTCCTGGATCGTGCTGGTCCCGGGCATCGCGGCCGCGATCTGCGGAGTGTGGGGCACGGCCGTGTTCGGAGCCCTCTCGATCATCACCTTCACGCTCGTGGACAACGCCTGGCCGCACGAGTTCCAGACGGGACTGCCCGACTTCATCCTCGTC
>NZ_LIRG01000587.1:0-3360 GCF_001419695.1 Streptomyces prasinopilosus | reverse complement strand
GGTCGGCGGCGACTTCTACGACATCCAGCCGGGCCCGCACGGCACCCGGGTCCTGGTCGGGGACGTGCAGGGCAAGGGGCTGGGCGCGGTGGAGACGGCGGCGGTGCTGCTCGGCACGTTCCGCGAGACGGGCTACCACGAACCGGAACTGTCGGTCGTGGCCGAGCGCCTGGAGGAGCGGATGCTGAGACACCGGAAGTACACCGCGGCCCTCGGCCGGTCCGACGGCGACCGCTTCGCCACCGCCGTGCTGCTCGGCTTCCCGGCGGACCGGCCGGCCGCGGCGGGCCCCGGCCCGGCGCGGACCCGCGCCCCGGGCTCCGGCCCGGTGGAGGTCGTGGTCTTCGGGCACGAGCCGCCGCTGGCCGTCGGCCCCGGCGGCGTACGGCCGCTGCCGGTGACCGGCGGGCTGCCGCTGGGGCTGCGCGAGCTGGATCCGGCTCCGGTGCGCGTGCACCGGCTGCCGCTGGCCGCCGACGAGACGCTGCTGCTGGTCACCGACGGGGTGACCGAGGCGCGCGACGCCGCCGGGACGTTCTACCCGCTCGCCGAGGACGTGGCGCGGGCGGTCGCGCGGGACGCGCGCGCCGCCGAACCGGCCCGGCTGGCCGTCGTCGTGCGGGACGGGACGCTCCGGCACAGCGGAGGCCACCTGAACGACGACACCACGGCCCTCGCGGTACGCCGGACCGGCGGGCCGGGGCCGAACGCCTCGAAGGGGGACGTTCGTTGAACCGGCATCCCCCGGGGGAGCCGCAGCGGTTACGGTGCTGTTCTGGGTCGTGATCGACAGGGGGAGGGAACATGCCCGGGACCACACCGGGAGGCGGGCCCGGGGCCGTACCCGGAACCGTGCTGCTGCTGGCGGCCTCGCCGTCCGGACGGGGACGGCTGGTGGACGCGGCGTCCGTGCTTCCCGTCCTCGCGGCCGTGCCGCCCGCCGTCCTGTCCGGCACGGACACCGCGAACGTCGTCGAACTCGCCGACCCGCTGGAGCCGCAGGCGGTCCTGACCCGGCTGCGCGCCGCCGCGACCGCCCCCGGACCGCTCACCCTGTACGTCGTGGGGCAGCTGCTGCTCGACCGCCGCCAGCGCCTGCCCCATCTGGCGCTGGCCCGCACCACCCCGTCGACCGTGCGCTACACGGCGTTCCCGTGGCACTGGTTCCGGGACGAGCTGCGGCTGCGCCCCCCGGGCGGCACGACGCTGATCCTCGACCTGCACGCGGACCAGGAGACCCGGCAGGCACTGGGGATCACGCGACCGCCGGACTCCCCGGGCCCACCGGGTCCGGGTCAGGTCCCGCTCACGCTCCCGGCCGCGCTCGACCCCGGCCGCGACACCGCCGTCTACGGCCGCGTCGCACCGCCGCCCTCCCGCTCCCGCCGTACGGTCGCGGAACCGGCGTACATGAAGGCGGTCGGGGCGCTGCTGCGCAGCGGACGGCGCCCGCCGGACGAGGAGTTGCACCGGCAGGCGCTGGCCCGGGCCACCGCGGAGGGCGCGTCCCCCGGATTCGTCCTGGCGCGGCGCGGAACCGGACCCGTGCCGGGTGACCCGCACACGGCCATCACCGAGGCCGTGCGGTCCGGCCGGCACGCCGAGGCCCACGCGCTCGCCGCACGGCACGAGCAGAGCGCCGCCCTCGCCCACGGGCCCTCCTCCGAGGAGGCGCTGCACTGGGCCGAGGTCCGCGCGGACCTGGCGATGCTGGCCGGGGACGCGGCGCTCAGCTGCCACATCTGGCTGACGGTGGCCGCCGCACGGCTCCACACCGGCCAGGCGGCGGACGCCTCCTGCGTCGAGACCGCCGTGGACCGGGCGCACCACCAGTGGGGCCGGATCGGCGACCCGGCGCGGGCCCGTGAACTCGGCCTGGCCCTGGCGGAGCTGCGCAGCCGCGTGCCCGGACGGCGGGAAGGCGCCCTGGACCACGTCCGGCGGCAGCTGAACCAGTTGCAGACACAGGGCTGAACCGGCAACCACCCGGCTCCCCGAGTCCGCCCGAGCCCGCCCGAGCCCGCACGACTCCGACCGAACCGGCTCGGATCCGACCGAACCCGGGGACGTCCTTCTGTTTCCGCCCGTGTTCTTCCGTTCCCGATCGGTGGGACGCGGGTGGTGCCGACCTCTCCCCCTGGGACAACAGCGGTGCCATGATGGTGAGTTATGGCTGAGGGGGATGGTGTGGCCAACCAGGGCATTCGGATTCGGCTGGACGGCACCGCGAGCACGAGCGACATCGGTGCGCTGCGGAAATGGCTGGAGCGGGAGAAACCGCTCGACGAACGGGTGCGCGCGGGCGAGCTGCGGATCCAGGAGCGGCCGAGGACGGACGAGTCCGGCGCTCCGATGGGTCTCGGGATGGACATCGTCGTCCTGATCGTCGGCGCGGGCGCGGGCGCGATCGCCACGGAGCTGCTGGACCAGGTCAAGAAGGCCGTCTCGGCCTGGAAGGCCAACCGGCGCGACGTCGAGGACGGCGACCCGCCCGAGAGCAGAGTCGAATCGGTGAACCTCGACGACAGGTAGGCCGGTGATCCGTCTCGACCCGCGGGGGAAGTCCAACAGGGCACTGCTGGTCGGCGTGTCCGAGTACGCCCACACGCGGCCGCCGCACGGCGTGCCCGGCGGCCTCCCGGCGGTCGAGCACAACGTGGACCGCCTGAGTGAAGCGCTGGTACGCGGGCGGGTGTTCGACGAGCGCGAGGTCACGGTCGTCCACTCCCCGTCCCTGGAGCGCTTCGAGCGGACGCTGCTCTCGGCCGCCGCGGAGGCGGAGGGGGTGCTGCTGCTCTACTTCGCCGGACACGGCGCCATCCCCAGCGCGGGCGACGAGCTGTTCCTGCAGATGCGCAACGCGCGCGTGGTCGCGGGCGGGAAGGCCGTGTTCCCGGGGGCGGAGCCCTTCACCACCGTGCTGGCGATGCTGGCCACCAGCCCGGCCCGGCGGATCGTGGTGGTCCTGGACTGCTGCTTCGCCGGCAACGCGGCCTGGCTCAGGGAGAACCTGGACGACAAGCACCGCCTGCTGCTGATGATGAGCGTCCAGGCCAACCACCGCATCGACGCGGGCGATCCGGGGACTCCGACGCCGTACACCGCCGAACTCGTCCGGCTCCTCGACGAGGAGGGCGACACGGGTTTCCTGGACCTCTCCGAGCGGATACGGGAGCGGATGGCCGCCCGCGGCCTCCACACCGTGCGCGGCGACGGGTGGGAGCCGCAGTGGCGCGCGGAACCGGGGGAGGACGTCCTGCTGGCGGCGGGCCCGCACGCCCCGGAGGAGGACGCGGGACCGACGGACCCGGAGCCGACGGACCCCGAGCCGGGGGGCCCGGAGCCGACGGACCCCGAGCC
>NZ_LIRG01000586.1 GCF_001419695.1 Streptomyces prasinopilosus | reverse complement strand
CGCAGCCGCATTCCCTGTCCTTCGGGGCACCGGGCCCCGGTGCCGTTCAGCCGGCGTCGAAGCTCAGCACCGCGCGGACGCACTTGCCGACCGGTACCCGCTCCACGAGGATGTCGCGGGCCAGAGCCTGCACGATCTCCAGGCCGTGGCAGCCGATGCGCTCGGGATCGCGGGGGTAGATGCGGGGCAGTGTGCCGCTGCTGTCGTAGACGGCGACCGTGATCGTCTCGTCCGTACCCTCCAGCTCCAGGATGTACGGGCCGTTGCTGTGCCGGTCGGCGTTGGTGACCAGTTCGCTCACGACCAGGAGCGCCGCGCCGTCGGCCCGCGCGCCGATCGTGGCGCACCACTCCGTCCTGAGCTGCTGCAGGAACAACGACGCGAAGGCGCGTGCCTCGGCGATGCATCCCGGCTCGCCGGTGAAGTGTGCTGACCGCCGTAGCGGTTCCACGGGTACGTCGAAACCAGTCGGTATCACTGCCCCGTCCAGGTGATCGATCATGCGCTTCTCTCTGCGAAGCCGGGCCGGCCGGACCAGCCGGACGATCTGCACTGCACAGGTGCACGTACCCCGAGTTCGGCCACTCAGTCCCCCGATCGGTGTTCGCCGCGCCACAGAAGGGGAACCCGGTCCCGTCGGAGGCGCGAGCGGGTTCCGGGGCGTGCGGGGAGGGCGACGGCGGGAGGTGGCCGGTGAACGAACTGCTGGGGGTGCGGAGCCTTTCGACGCTGCCCGTGGTGACGCTGGGCGGTGATGCCGTCGCCCACGTCAAGGACACCGTCCTCGACGTCCGGGCCGGGCGCGTCACCGGCTTCACCCTGACCGGCCGGACCCTGCTGTCGGGCCCGCTGCCCCGGGACCTGCCCTGGCCGGCGGTGCACTCCCTCGGCCGCCACGCGGTCATGGTCCGGGACGAGGAGGCACTGTGCGACCTGCCCCGGTCGGTGGCCCGCCGCGACGCCCTGCGCGGGCGGCTGCTCGATGCGCGGGTCGTCACCGACGAGGGCCACCGGCTCGGCACGGTGCTCGACGTCCTCGTCGAGGGCGGCACCAGCGGCCGGATCGTCGCCTTCCGGTTCGCCGCGCACCGGGAGCCGGTGCCGGGTTCGAGGCACCGCCGGCACCGGCTGTACGTGCCGCGCGGTGAGACGGTGTCCGTCTCCGGCCGGTCCCTGGTCGTCCCCGCGCACGCCACCACCTACGCCGCCGACGACCTGCCCGACTTCGTGGCGCGGGTCGGTGCGTTCCGCGCCCGGCGGACGGGCGCGCTGCCGTGATGCTGTTCTCCCGGGTGCGCGGGCTCCCGGTGCTGACCACGGGCGAGGGGATCCGTCTGGGTGTCGTGCGGGCGCTGACGGTCGACGCGGCGTCCGGCACCGTCACCCACGTGCGGGTGCGGCGCGGACGGCTGCGCGGGGACGCCGTCCTGGCCTGGGACGCCCTGGACGCCGTCGCCCCGGACCTGCTGCTCGCGGCGCCGTCCTCCGTCCTGGCCGTGTCCCCGCCGCATCACGATCTGCTCGGCCGCAGGGTGCTCACCGAGGACGGAGAGGAGCGCGGCACCGTGCTCGACGCGGCGTTCGACCCGCTCACCGCCCGTATCGAGGCGGTCCTGACGACGATCGGCGAACTGCCGGCCGAACGGCTGCTGGGGCTGGGCGGCCACGCCCTGGTGGTACGGGGGCGCAGGACGGCACGCGGCCGGGGCCGGTCCGGCCGGCCGTCTCCCCTGACACGACCTTAGGAGGCACCGCTCGGGGCGTCGTCCGTGAGGCCCCCCGTGCCGTTGCCGGCGGTGCCGTCCGGCGCGTCGTCCGTGCTGCCGGACCCGGCCGGTGGCGGCGTCAGGGGGCCGGACGGCGGCTCACCGGTCGCCGGACCGCTGTCCCCGGGACCGCTCGGCGAGGGCTCCCCTGAGGGATTGTCCTCGCCCGTCGTCGGCCCGGAACCGGGAGTGGAGGGAGCGGCCGGCGGCGACGTGCCGGGCGACGGCGGGGAGCGGGGTGTGTCCCCCGGTGACGGGCTCTGCCCGTCCGCCGGCCCCGCGGGCCGGTCCCCGCCGCCCGTGTCGCCC
>NZ_LIRG01000585.1 GCF_001419695.1 Streptomyces prasinopilosus | reverse complement strand
CCTCGGCGCCGACGCGGCGGGGACGTACTACGACGCGAAGAGCAAGCGCCTCGTGGTGAACGTGCTCGACGAGGCCGCCGCCGCAACCGTCGAGGAGGCCGGCGCCGAGGCGAGAGTCGTGGCGAACTCCCTCGCCCAGCTGAGGAGCGCGCGCGCCACGCTCGAGCAGGACGCGACGATCCCGGGCACCTCCTGGGTGACCGACCCGACCACCAACAAGGTCGTCGTCACCGCGGACCGCACGGTCTCCGAGGCCGAGTGGGCCGAGCTGACGAAGGTCGTCGACGGACTCGGGGGGAAGGCCGAACTCCAGCGCATCAAGAGTGAGTTCACCCCGTACGCCGCGGGCGGCGACGCCATCACCGGGGCCGGCGGACGCTGCTCGCTCGGCTTCAACGTGACCAAGGGCGGCGAGCCGTACTTCCTCACCGCCGGGCACTGCACCGAGGGCATCACCACCTGGTCGGACTCCTCCGGCACCGTGATCGGCGAGAACGAGGCGTCCAGCTTCCCGGGCGACGACTACGGCCTGGTCAAGTACACCTCCGACGTGGACCACCCGAGCGAGGTGAACCTCTACGACGGCTCCACGCAGGCGATCTCCGGCGCCGCCGAGGCCACCGTCGGCATGCGGGTCACCCGCAGCGGCTCCACGACCCAGGTGCACTCCGGCGCGGTCACGGGCCTGGACGCCACCGTGAACTACGGCAACGGCGACATCGTCAACGGCCTGATCCAGACCGACGTCTGCGCCGAGCCCGGCGACAGCGGAGGCTCGCTCTTCTCGGGCGACAGCGCGGTCGGCCTCACCTCCGGCGGCAGCGGCGACTGCACCTCCGGCGGCACGACCTTCTTCCAGCCGGTGACGGAGGCCCTCTCGGCGACCGGCACCCGGATCGGCTGAGCGCACACCGCACGTGAAGTCCCGCCCCGGATCCACCGGGGGCGGGACTTTTGCGTGTGCGGTGGCGGTCAGGCCGTCCGCGCGGCCGGTTCCGGCTCCCGCCGTCCGTGGCGCAGTCCGGCGGCCGTCGTGATCACGACGCCCGCGAGCGCCCACGCCGACAGCACGAGCAGCGCCCCGGTCAGGTCGTTGCCGTCGAAGTACGCGATCGAGCGGGCCGCCCAGACCCCCGCACCCGGCGGCAGCGCCGGACCGATCGCCTCCCAGAACGGCGGCAGCATCGGTGGCGGGAAGGCGCCGCCCGCGCTCGGGTTGCCCGCGATCACCACCAGCAGGATCGCCAGCCCGATGCCCACGATCCCGAAGACCGCCTCGAGCGCGAGGGTGGCGGCGCCGACGGCGAAGGTCACCAGCGCGCCGAGCGCCCACAGGGCGGTCACGCTGCCGGGCAGCGCGTCCAGGACCGGCCCGACGACGACCGCGCCGCCCAGACCGCCGACGATCGCGACCAGCGCCATCACGATCAGCCGGATCACCGCGCGGCGCGGGTTGGCGGGCCGGGAGCCGGCGCTGATCGCCAGGATCGAGGCGCACAGGTAACCGCCGACGCACCAGCCGACGACCAGGTAGAAGGGCGACAGTCCGTCGAAGTCCTGTCCCGCGGCCGGCACCACGTCGACGGTCCGCACCTGCCGCCCGTCGGCCGCCTCCACCCTAGTGACGAGGCTCTGCAGGGTGGTGGCGAGCAGGGTGCCGCCGCCGGAGGCGACCAGCAGGGTGTCCGCCCCGCTCCCCGGGTTCACGACGAGGGCGCCGTCGACGTCGCGGTCCATGATCTGCTTCCGCGCGCTCGCCTCGTCGGTCACGGGCCGCGGGTCCAGGGGGGAGCCGGGCAGCCGTTCCAGCCGGGCCACCGTCCGCGCGGCCGCGGCCGGGGGCGCGGCGACCGCGAAGGGTACGTCCGTCGGCTTCGGGGCGTGCAGCGCCCCCACGTAGGAGGCGATGAACAGCACCTGCAGCGCGATCACGCCGAGGACGAGCAGAAAGGCGCGCGGGGTGACGGCGGTCTTCACCTCGTCGAGGAACGAGGTGCGGGACGAGTCGGCGCCGGCGGTCTGCGTCATGCCCCCATGGTCCCGGGGGCCGGACGCCCGCACAGGTGGGAAGGGGCCGAACGGATGCCGTGTGCACGTTCGAGAACCGGTCCGCGGTGAGGGGAAGCGGCCGGAGCGGACGGCCGGCGGCCGCCGAAGGGCGTCGGACCTCACGAGTGCGCAGGGCGCGCCCGCCGGGCTTCCCGTCTCTGTGCCGCCGTCTCCGGCTCCCCTTCCTCACCCTCGGCCGCGGCGCCTCTCGCCCGGAGCGGCCGGCCCGGCGGTGAGACGGTCCGGCGGTGAGCCGGTCCGCGGGGTCGTGCCGAACGCCGGCCGCGTCCCGTCGGTGCGCTGAGCCCGACCGGTCGCGCCGGCCGAGCCGGGGCCGGTCCGCACGCGGGCGGCGGAGGAGGCGGCGGAGGAGCCGTGCGCGCACGGGCGGGCGTGCCCGGTGAGAGCGAGGGGATCCGTGCGCCGCGCGACCCCCGCCGCACGCCGCGCCCTGCTCGGCGAGCCCCTATCACTTGCGGCGCCCGTCGCGCCGGGTGCCGCCGGGAGTTTTTGCCGGACCGTAACTTCACTCTTGCACTACCCACCCGTAACTTGACGAGTGAACAGCATCCTCGTGATCCGGATCACAGGGCGTTCTTTCGCCGCAACTCCCTTGAGCCGTAAGGAGATCACCCGATGCTGCCCTGGAGACGAACACTCGGTCCGCTGCTCGCGCTGCTGCTGACCGCCGCGGTCGCGCTGCTCCCCGCCACCACCGCCCACGCCGCGGGGGCGCCCGACTCGGGCTGGAACGACTACTCCTGCAAGCCGTCCGCGGCCCATCCCCGCCCCGTCGTCCTGGTCCACGGCACCTTCGGGAACTCCGTCGACAACTGGCTGGGCCTCGCGCCCTACCTGACCCACCGCGGTTACTGCGTCTTCTCCCTCGACTACGGCCGACTGGCCGGTGTCCCCCTCTTCCACGGCCTCGGCCCCATCGACGAGTCCGCGCGGCAGCTCGACGCCTTCGTCGACAAGGTGCTCGCCGCGACCGGCGCGGCGAAGGCCGACCTCGTCGGGCACTCGCAGGGCGGGATGATGCCCCGCCACTACCTCAAGTTCCTCGGCGGCGCCGCCGAGGTGAACGCCCTCGTCGGGATCGCGCCCAGCAACCACGGCACCACCCTCGCCGGCCTCACCCGCCTGCTGCCGTACTTCCCGGGCGCCGGGGACCTGCTGAACGAGGCGACCCCCGCCCTCGCCCAGCAGATCGCCGGCTCGGACTTCCTCACCCGGCTCAACGCGGGCGGCGACACCGTGCCCGGCGTCCGCTACACCGTCATCGCCACCCGGTACGACCAGGTGGTCACCCCGTACCGCAGCCAGTACCTGAGCGGTCCGAACGTGCGCAACGTCCTGCTCCAGGACCTGTGCCCGGTCGACCTGTCCGAGCACCTGGCGATCGCGCTGACCGACCGGATCGTCTTCCACGAGGTCGCCAACGCCCTCGACCCGTCCCGTGCCCGCCCCACCACCTGCGCCTCGGTGTTCGGCTGACGCGTGCGGCCGAAGCGGGCCGCCGGCCCGCGTGCGCGCCCGCGCGCATGCCGGGGCCCGTCCGGCCTGAGCCGCCGGACGGGCCCCGGCG
>NZ_LIRG01000584.1 GCF_001419695.1 Streptomyces prasinopilosus | reverse complement strand
AGGCCGCCGAGAGCACGCTCGGCGCCGCCGCGGCGCAGAGCGGCCGCTACTTCGGCGTCGCCATCGCCGCGAACAGGCTGAGCGACTCGACGTACGCGACGATCGCGAACCGTGAGTTCAACTCGGTGACGGCCGAGAACGAGATGAAGGTCGACGCCACCCAGCCGCAGCGGGGCCAGTTCAACTTCACCGCCGCCGACCGCGTCTACAACTGGGCCGTGCAGAACGGCAAGCAGGTACGCGGCCACACCCTGGCCTGGCACTCCCAGCAGCCCGGCTGGATGCAGAGCCTCAGCGGCAGCGCGCTGCGCCAGGCGATGATCGACCACATCAACGGCGTGATGGCCCACTACAAGGGCAAGATCGCGCAGTGGGACGTCGTGAACGAGGCCTTCGCCGACGGCAGTTCCGGAGCCCGGCGCGACTCCAACCTGCAGCGCACCGGCAACGACTGGATCGAGGTCGCCTTCCGCGCCGCGCGCGCCGCCGACCCGTCCGCCAAGCTCTGCTACAACGACTACAACGTCGAGAACTGGACCTGGGCCAAGACCCAGGCCATGTACGCCATGGTGCGGGACTTCAAGCAGCGCGGCGTGCCGATCGACTGCGTCGGCTTCCAGGCGCACTTCAACAGCGGCAGCCCCTACAACGCCAACTTCCGCACCACCCTGCAGAACTTCGCCGCCCTCGGCGTCGACGTGGCCGTCACCGAACTCGACATCCAGGGCGCCTCGTCCACGACCTACGCCAACGTCGTCAACGACTGCCTGGCCGTCTCCCGCTGCCTCGGCATCACCGTCTGGGGCGTGCGCGACAGCGACTCCTGGCGGTCGGGGGACACGCCGCTGCTGTTCAACAACGACGGCAGCAAGAAGCCCGCGTACACCGCCGTCCTCAACGCACTCAACGGCGGCTCCACCACACCGCCCGCGGACGGCGGAACGATCAAGGGCGCCGCTTCGGGCCGCTGCCTGGACGTGCCCAACGCCGGCACCGCCGACGGCACCCAGGTCCAGCTGTACGACTGCCACACCGGCACCAACCAGCAGTGGGCCCTTACCGACGCCGGTGAGCTCAGGGTCTACGGGAACAAGTGCCTGGACGCCGCCGGCACCGGCAACGGCGCCAGGATCCAGATCTACAGCTGCTGGGGCGGCGACAACCAGAAGTGGCGGATGGGCTCCAACGGATCCATCGTCGGCGTCCAGTCCGGTCTCTGCCTCGACGCCGTCGGCACCGGCAACGGCGCCAGGGTCCAGCTCTACACCTGCTCGAACGGCGACAACCAGCGCTGGACCCGCTCCTGACGAGGCCCGCCCCGAACGGAAGGGTGAACCGGTGACGGCCTGCGGTGCGGCTTCGCACGTCCCTCCACGAAGACATCACTGAAGGCAGGCCGAGGGCCGCCGCCGTCACGGCGGCGGCCCTCGCGACCGGCATGCCCGCCGTGGTGAACCCGGCGCCCGACGAGGCGGCGGCGACGGACACCGATGCCCGGTACGCCCCGGCCGGTCGCGACGGCGGCAAGGCGCCGGACGTCTCCGGCGCGTCCACCGCCGACGGCGCGGGCCGGCCGGTGGACGCGCCGTGACGGAACCATCGTCCGTGCGGCGATGTCGGCCCAGGCGAGGAACACCGCTCCGCCGAGTGCCGCCTCCGGCAGGACCCGGCGGTGGTCGCCGCCGACGAACAGACGCACGAGGTGCGGCATCGTCAGGCCGACGAAGCCGATCGGTCCGGCCGCCGCGACCAGCACGCCTCTCCCGTCGCGGCGATGACCGGGTGATCCTGCGTTTCCCGAGCCCGCGGCAAAGGGCGTGCGGACCGGCCGCACGCCCCGCGCCTGCCTCACGCTTCGCGGACAGCCCGAAGGACGAGCCGCTCCGCGTTCTCGTCGTAGGGGCGTCCGTCGAACCCGCCGAAGACCCGCACACGGCCGAACCCCGCCTCCTCGGCCATCCGCCGCAGCTCCACGGCGCTGTACACGAACCACGTCAGGGTGGCCCGCGTCACCCGCTCGCCCCGGACCAGCACCCACTCGCTGCGCAGCCGCGCCCACTCGTCCAGCACGGTGTCGGTCTGCACCATCACGTCCTCACCCCGCCGCACCACCTTGGGCGGGGTGACCCTGCGGGCCAGGAGCTCCTTCCCGGCGAGGTCGAGGACGAGCGTGCCGCCGGGCGCCAGGCAGGTGTGCATGGTGCGCAGCACCCGCGCGTTGTCGGCGGGGTCCTCGAAGTACCCGAAGGAGGTGAACAGGTTGAGGACGACGTCGAAGCCGCCCGGTGCCGCGTACTCGCGCGCGTCGGCCCGCACGTACGTCACCTCGGCACCGGCGTCGGCCGACCGCTCGCGTGCCCGTTCCAGCATGGCCGGGCTCAGGTCCACTCCGGTCACGCGGTGACCGCGGCGGGCGAGCGGCACGGTGAACACCCCCGGCCCGCAGCACAGGTCCAGCACGCGCGACCCCTCGGGGAAGGCCAGCAGGGGAGAGGTGTCCAGCAGTTCCCCGGCCTGCTCGTGGCGCTGCTCGGAGAAGAGGAAGTCATGGAACTCGGTCCAGAAGTCATCGTCCTGGAATCCGCCCGTCCGTGTCATCGCGCGTCAGTGCTCCTTCATGGTCGCCGTCGGGGACAGGGCGCCGCGCCGTGCGACGGCGCAACGTGAGCAGCAGAGGGGGGAGCAGCAGGCACTGGGCGGCCGCCAGCAGCCAGAACCAGCCGGTGTGCCCGGCCCGTTCGCCGAGGCCGTACAGCTGCCCGCCCAGCACGCCGCTCGCACAGGCGCCCAGACCCGCGGCCAGCCGCTGCTGACCGAACACCACGGCGTCGGAACGAGGACTGCGGCGCAGCGCCTCCAGGTCGTTCTTGAGGAACAGCACGATGTCGCCCAGGGTGATCAGCGCCCCGCCCGCCAGCAGTGCCGTCCGGGTACCGGCCGCCAGCACGGCCAGGCCCGCCGCCAGGCCCGTGAAGCCGACCGCGAGGGCGAGGGCGTACGGCATGCGCCGGATCAGGCCGGACGCGAGCGGCTGTACGACGATGACCAGCGTGAAGCAGAGCAGCAGCACCACGCTGTAGAACGCGCTGGAGGCGCGCTCGACGGCGTACACCGCCAGGAAGTGCTGGAAGTGGAAGTAGAGGTAGAAGGCCAGCGCGTTGGCGGCGAACGGCAGGAGCGCCACGCCGGCCAGGAGACCCGGGGTGGCCGTTCCCTCCGATCCGGTGGGGTGTTCCGCGGCCGTCCCCGGCAGTCGCGCGTGTCCCGCCGTGACCGCGAGGAACAGCGCCGTGACGGCCACGAACAGCAGGCCGGGTGACGACAGGACGAACGGCCCGGCGATCAGCGGGCCCACGGCCATGCCCGCGTTGAGTGCCGCGTTGCCCGCCGACAGGAACGCCGGGCGGCGCTCGTCGTCGACGCCGTGCACCAGGTACGCCTTGTTCGCGGGCAGGTAGAGCGCGGCACCGCAGCACGTCAGGACCAGCGCGCCGACCGCCAGGGGCGGCCAGCGCAGGGCCAGCAGGAACCCGGCGAAACCGGCGGTGCGCACCACGAGTGCCCACAGCATCGTGCGGCGCAGCCCGATCCGGTCCGCGAGGGCCCCGCCGACGATGCCGCCGGAGAACTGCACGAGCGATGCCACGGCCAGGACGACGCCGACCGTGCCGAGCCCCATCCCGAGCCGCTCGTGCAGGAACACCGACATGAACGGCAGGACCATGAAGCTGCCGAGCGGAATGAGGAACGAGCTCAGCAGGAGGAACCGCAGCGGGCCGGTGAGCGGGAACAGCGAGGCCCGCAGACCCGGTCCCCGGGTGGTGCGCTCACCCACCGGGCGCCTCCCGGCCGGCCGGGTCGGTGAGGACGCGCAGGGCGTTGGCAGCGGCCACCGCGCGATGGGTGGCGAGTTCGGCGGTCTCCGCCTCGGCGTACACGATGCCCGCGTATCCGCGGCTGTCCCCCAGGTGCTCGATGAGGTCGCCGGCCCGCCTGACCGGGTACCAGGCGGGCGCTCCCGGCATGCCGGTGAGCCGGTCGAGCCCGGCGACGCCGGTGAACACGCCGGGCGCGGCCGGGTAGCCCAGGACGAAGGCGACGGCCGGACCGCCGGGCAGGGCCGCGTCCATGAGACGGGGGCGGCGTCCGAGCGCGGCCTCGAGCATCGCCTCGTACACGTTGACGCCGAGCGCCCGGCACATGCCCTCCCCGACCAGCGCGCCCCCGATCCGGGGATTGACCTCCACCACCTCCGGGCCGTCGGCGGTCAGCACGAACTCCACGTGGGCGAACCGGTCGGTGTAGCCGATGGCGGCGAGCACCCGGTCGAGCCAACGCTCCAGCGACGTCCGCCGCGGGTCCGGGAAGGCGACGGGGAAGGCGGTGACCTCCTCCCGGAAGCGCGGCTCCGGCGACATCAGCCGACTGGAGACGCCCAGCAGCCGGGTGCGGCCGTCCCAGGTGAGTGTCTCGGCGCTGTACACCGGGCCGCTGAAGTACGGCTCGGCGAACAACCGCCCCTTCAGGTCCCGGCCGGACGCCTCCGCCAGCGCCGCGTCGAGTTCGCCCTCGTCGCGGACCAGCCACACGTTCTGGCTCCCGGTGCCCGCCGTGTCCTTGAGCACGAGCGGCAGTCCCGCCCCCTCGAGCAGCAGCCCGCGTGCCGCGCGGTCCGGGCCGGCGCTCTCGACGGCCCTTCCGCGGGTGAGACCCGCGTCGTGCAGCCTGGTGCGCACGGCGGCCTTGTCCCGGGTCAGCCGCAGGACGGCCGGATCGAGACCGGGCAGGCCGAGGCGTTCGGTGAGGGCGGCGCCGGCCGGAGTCCAGGTGTCGGTGGAACTGATCAGGCCGCGCAACCCCGGGGTGTGCCGGAGCAGCTCGGCGGCCCGCTCCACGTCGAAGGTGTCGGTCACGACGACGTCGAGGGCGCCGGCGGGCAGCCGGTCCAGTTCGTGGGCGTAGTGGGCGGGGTCCCGGGTGAGGAGCAGCAGGCGCTCGCCGAGCAGGTCGGCGGCGCGGACCAGACGGCCGAGGCCGAAGGTCAGCGACTCCAGGCAGGCCACGGTCATACCGCCCGCTCCTTCCAGTGGGCCGGGCGGGGAGTGCGCCGCCACGTCATCCTCGACCAGGGCATGGTCATCTCCTCCGGACCGCGGACCTCGACGGGCTTCAGCGCGGCCGGGTCCAGGGCCTCGGCGTGCCGGGCGAACACGCGTTCCACGTAGCGGTGTCCGGTGTCGGCCCCCATCACCAGGTGCAGCCGGTCGGGGTGGCGGCGGGCCTCGTACGTCGCCGTCAGGTAGCCGGCGCCGGTGGACAGCCCGGCGAACACCGCGTGCTCGCGCAGCAGGGCGACGGCGCCGGACATGGCGTGGGTGAAGTCCAGCCAGTGCACGGTGTCGTAGAGGGAGTGGCGGACGTTGTCGAAGACGATCGACGAACCGATGCCGGCGATGATCGCTTCGGGATCGTGATGGTCCTGGCTGCCGAAGGTGACGCTGCCGAAGGGCTGGACGCCGACCAGACGCACGGAGGGGTCCCTGGAGCGCAGGCGTTCCACGATGCCGCCGGTCGAGGCTCCGGAACCCACCCCGCCGACGACGGTCAGCGGCACGCCCGGGAACTCGGCCGCGATCCGGTCGGCGACCTCGTGGTAGCCGAGGTAGTGGACGTCGTCGTGGTACTGGCGCATCCAGTGGTGGCCGGGACGCTCGGCGAGTATCTCCCGCACCCGTCGCACCCGGAGTTCCTGGTCGAGCTTCAGGTCCCGCGACGGTCTGACCTGTTCCACGGTGCTGCCCAGGATCTCCAGTTGGGTGAGGGTGGTGGCGTCGACGGTGGTGGACGCGACGATGTGGCACCGCATGCCGTACCGGTGGCAGGCCAGCGCGAGGGCGTGGGCGTAGATGCCGCTGGAGCTGTCGATCAGGGTCTGGCCCGGACGGACGGTGCCCCGCTCCAGCAGATGACGGACGGCGGCCAGGGCCGAGTAGATCTTCATCGACTCGAATCGCAGCAGGACCAGTCCGTCGGTGAGCCGGACGAGGTCCGGGACTTTCAGGGCGTCGGCGATGTGGGGGTGGATCACCCGTAGCCTCCTCGGGCGAAGGTGCACTGGTGGCCGAGCGAATGGAAGAACGCGGAGAGTTCGGACTTGACCTCGGCCGGCGGGCGCGAGGCGAAGAGATAGCCGGCCAGGCAGCCGGTGTGGGCGACGAAGACGCCGTCGGCGCCGAACCGCTCACGATGGGCTCGCAGGCTGCCGAAGACCGCCTTGGGCAGCACCTCCTGGGACAACGCGGCGCTGATCGTCGCGGCGCGGGCGACGGCGGCCGGATCGCCCGATTCGAAGCCCTTCACCAGATCGGTCAGGCACCGCCGGTACTCCTCACCGCGGCGCCGGTAGTGGTCCAGCAGCAGGGGAGTGACGGCGGCGGTGTCCACCGTGCCGGGTTCCGTGACGAAGACGGTGTGGAAGCCGACGTCCGGGCCCAGCCGCCGCACCACCCGGTGCCGGCCGCTGAGATACAGAACGAACTCGTCGAGGAAGACGCTGTCGGCGCGCTCGATGTCCGCCAGGATGCCGAGGACCACGTCCACGTCGTACGGCAGGGAGAACACGCGGAACAGGCAGCGCAGCGTCGCCACGATGTCCGCCGTGGAACTGGCCATGCCCACGCCCACCGGCAGTTCGGAGTGGGTGCGCCAGTCGCCCGGTGGCAGGACGAGGCCGTAGTGGTCCAGGAAGAGCCGGGCCGCTGCCACCGACTTCTCGCCGAGCGGCGGCGCGTGCGGCGGAGGACCGGCCGCCGCCCTCGGAGTGAAGTACACCCAGGAGTGGCGGTCCACGGGAAAGGACACCACCGCGATCTCGGGCTCGGCGGCCGGTCGCAACGGGCCCTGGTACAGCTCGCCCAGCGTGCCGTGGCAGACACCCGACACGGTGCGGTCCGGCGGACGGTCCCCCGGCGGGGGCCCGGGACCGGCCTCGGCGCCGCCGGCCGGCACGCCCGCCCCGGGACGATGTGCCCGAAGAGGGCCGACCGGGTGACGCACCCATTCCTCCTCCGTCCCGGACCCTGAACACGGACAGGGAAGGAGGCGCGGCCGCACGCACGACGTACGACCGCCCATACCGCCGACCCAGTCCACGAGGTCACGTGCACAGCCCGCGCGGAACGCGGGCGCAGTGGCAGGTCTTCGGACTCGCGGGCACGTCCGCCGAAAGGGCGGACGCCTACCGGCCGTCTCTTCCCCGGCCCTGTACGGGCCCAGTGACGTCGACGGCTTTCGTTCCCACTCACCGCTGCGGGACAGCCCCGGATTCGCACCGGGTTCCCTCTTGCGTCGCGCCACCGGGCGTCCGGGCGGACGGGAGGCGCGAACCGACTGCGTGCATCAGAGTAGAGGCGCCCGTACCCCCGCGACAGGGGGAGTCCGACGGTTGTCCTGAATGTGAAGGCGAGGCAGAACCAGGTGTGCCCGCGCACTCCCCGAGACGACTCTGGCCGGATACCGCCTCGGCGCTCACCGCCCCCTGGGCCAGACTTGTTGCCTCACGCCACATGCGCACCGTCCCTGCGGTGCTCCGTGCCCGGGAGGCCCTGATGCTGCCAGACGCCAAGTCGGACGAGGACGGGGCAGCGGTCCCGCCCGGACGGCAACGGCCTCCCGGCGACCGCGTCGCGCTGCGCGACGACCTGCGGTCCGCCCTGCCCGACGCCACGGCGGCGGTGGTGGTCACGGCGCTCGTCTTCGTGCTCCTGTGGGCGCGCATGGAATCGGGCACCTCGGACACCGTCGCGGTCATGCCCTTCATGGACGACCCCGGCACCTACTGGATGTACCTGCTCAGCCAGGCGTTCGGCTGGTCGGCGCTGCTGTGGGCCTGGGGCACGGTCATGCTCGGTCTGCTCCTGTCGGGTCCACGCCCCGGCCGACTGCCGGTCTCCCGGCAGGTCCTGGAGCGCTGGCACCGCACCACCAGCTTGACCACGACGGCGCTGATGTCCGCGCACGCACTGATGTTCGCGGCGGAACTCGTGCGCTACGAGACGAAGGTGGCGTGGGCGGAGCGGTTGTGGGTGGCCTTCGCGGACACCTTCGTGCCGGGCTGGTACGACTCCGGGACCGGCCGCATCGCCATCCCGATCGGCCAGGGCGCCCTGTACCTGGCGATCCCGCTGGGGCTGCTGTTCTACGCCCGGCACCGCATCGGAGCGAACACCTGGCGCCGGCTGCACCGGTTCGTGATCGTCGTGTACGTGCTGAGCGTGTGGCACACGCTGCTCTACGGAACCAACGTCTGGTACGGGGAGTGGCCGCGCACCGTCCTGTGGCTGCTGCAACTGCCGGTTGCGGTAATGCTGTTGCTCCGTCTGCTGAGGCCGGTCCGGCGGGCCGAACGGCTGGGCCCCCCAGGCGGGCGCGGGGGTGCGGCCCGGCCGGGGTGGTGGGTGCGGGCGGCAGGACGGGTCGCCGTCGGAGCAGTCGTCGTCGGACTGGTCGTCGTGATGGTGTCCGGCCGTGACGGCGGACGGGACCGCCCGACCCATCCGCCCGCGACGGCCCCGCACGCCCAGGAGACGGACTGACGGCGGCCGGAACCGGGCGGGCGGGACGGGGCCCCGGGATGGGATGATGACCGGCGACAGGGCGACGGCGGAACGAGGAAGCCGGTGCGAATCCGGCGCGGTCCCGCCACTGTGATCGGCGAGCGAGTCCCGACAGGCCACTGCCCGGCAACGGGTGGGAAGGCCGGGACGAGCATCGACCCGAGAGCCAGGAGACTCACGCGGTCGCCTCCTCGACGGACCACCGGGGCGGATCTCCCCGGAGAGAGGGACGGCACCGCATGCCCGCAACGCCGACCGGACGAACGACCGACGACGCGAGGACCGGAACGGCGGCCGGCCCCGTGCCGTGCCGCGTCGTCGTGTGCCGCGACTGCTGCTGCGGCAGCCCCAAGGTGACCGGCGTCGACCACGCGGCCCAGACGGCACGCCTGCGCGCTCAGGTGCCGGTGCGGGTGTCCGCCTGCCTGGACGTCTGCGACCAGGCAGGCGTCATCGTCGTCCAGCCCTCCGCCGAGGGCCGCGCCGCCGGTGCCCGGCCCGTCTGGCTCGGACTGGTCAACGACCCGGACGCGACCGAGGACATCGCCGCCTGGGCACGCGCCGGCGGACCGGGCGTCGCACCCCGGCCGGACATCCTCGACCTGTACGCCCTCACACCGCCGCGACGGCGTACGGCCCCCTGACGGTACGGACGGAGAGCCGGAGGGAGGACACCACCATGCACGACGCCCGTGCCTCAGCCGCGTCCGTCACCGCCGCCCTGCACCACGTGGCGGGCCTCGGCCACTTCTTCGCCCTGCGGGTCGGCGGACGGGACGACGGCTGGCATCCGGTCGCCCGTTCCTACGCGGCGGGCTTCACCGACCTCGCCGAAGCCGTCGCGCGCCGCCACCGCACCCGGGAGCCGCGCGTCGACGTCTCCATCGCCCAGCTCGGTCACGCCGCCCGCCTCTGGTCACCGGCCCTGGCCTGCGCCGTCCTGCACGGGATCGTCCTCGACCTGGAGGGACTGCAGCGGGCCGACGACGGACCGGCGCTCCGGCTGCCCCGGCCGGCCGGCTGGCACGTCGACCGGCTCGACGACGACCCCGCCCGTGCCCTGTACCAGCAGGTGACACGTCACCTGTCGGCACTGGCCGACGGTCTGCGCGTCAAGGTCGCCCCGCGTCTGCTGGACGGCAACTCGGCGTCGGCGCTCGCCGGGGCGGCCCACGCCCTGCTCGCGCTCCGTCCCGCCGTACGCGGGCCGCTCACCGACCTCACGACCGCGCTGCTGGACACCGGACGCCTGGCGGGCACCGGTGTGCTCACCGGACCCGACCTCGCGTTCCGCCGCCTGAGCTGCTGCCTCTACTACCGCGCGCCGAACGGCTCGGAGTGCGGTGACTGCGGACTGGCCGGCCGTACGCCCCGACGCGCCCCGCGATGAGGTACCTCCGTGTGCCGGGGGACGCGGCGGACAGCGGGCGTTCCTCGTGCACCTGATGTGCCGTCAGGTGAGTCGGCGTCCGATCGGCCCAGCCCCCGCACATTCCGCGGCGGCTGCCCGGGCAGGCACTTGGCCGGTGACGCCACAACAGCCCGGTTCGTGCGGAAACGCGGGCGGGAAGCCTTCTCGCCGGAGGGGAACGATGTTCCTCACGGCCTTCGAGCCCGATGTGTGCCGGTGTACCGTGAAGAACGCCCTTGACCTGCACAAAGCGGGCAGGGAGCCGTCTTCCGGGAGTCCGACGTGCTGCGCACCGTGTTCAAGTCCAAGATCTAGTATCTGGATATCTGTGCAGGTCAGAGGCGTGGTGACTCCGCTCGGGTCAGCGAATGATCAGCA
This sequence comes from Streptomyces prasinopilosus, assembly GCF_001419695.1. Taxonomy (GTDB): domain Bacteria; phylum Actinomycetota; class Actinomycetes; order Streptomycetales; family Streptomycetaceae; genus Streptomyces; species Streptomyces prasinopilosus. The sequence continues at coordinate 3,131 of NZ_LIRG01000584.1, read as the reverse complement.
TCGGGCGCGGGAGCGTCCCAGCCTGCTGACCTGGTGGCCTGGTGGCCGTCATGACGGGGACCAGGGCCCAGGTGCCCGGCTCCCGCTCGGGCGGTTCGCCGCGTGACTCGGCAGCTCGTCCGCCGCATGGATCCTGAGTGAGTGGGCTGCGTTCGGGGCCGAAGCGGCGTGCCTCATGGATGTCGCCCGCTTCCTCCGGCCGTCACCGAGACCTCGCCCGTCCCGCTGTTCTCCTCGTCCACTGCACCGGCGCCATGGGCCTCGGATTCGACACCGTCGTCGTCCCCGAGACCGAGACCGAAGCCGTAGCCGGCTCCACCGCGGCGGCCCTCTGCGCGACCTGCTGCGTCGTGATCGCCCGTGTTCGCGAGCGGGGCTGGACCCGGGCCGGCAGGGCAGCCGGTTGCCGCGCCACCTGAGGGCTGCATGGGCAGACCGTGATGCGCTGAGCGCCCCCTGGGTGGGATGTCCGAGGGAGGGCGGATGGTGCCCGACTCGTGCATACGGCAGAAGAGCCCCCGTATCCGCCGTGCCGCCGCTTCCCAGCAGCGATACTGGATGTATGGACACGACGACCACCCCCTCCCGTGCCGAGGTGCTGAGGGGCCGCTACCGCAGCCGGCTGCCCGAGCGCTTGCAGGAGCTGGCCGGTCCCGTCGAGGGCGATGTGGACCTGCCGCTCCACATCGTCTGGTCCGGGCGGACGAGCTACAGCCTGGACCGTCCGAAGTCCCGCATGACGCTCTACCGGACCGTCCTCGCCGAAGGGCTGAACGAGGACCTGGTGGCCCTCCTGCACCACCGGCTGCTCACCGAGCAGTGGCCCGTGCTGCGGCGCTTGGTCAGTCCCTACATCCGCGAGGTCTGGGAGGATGCCTTCCCCGAGCTGCTCCGCGCCGCTCCGGCCGACACGACCGCCGCGTGAGGCTCACTCCGCTCCACGAGCGTCTCCTCGCCGACATCCTCGACCTCGGCTCCCCCTACCCTCTGGTCCTCACCGGCGGATACGCCGTGCAGGCCCACGGCCTGGTCGAACGCTTCAGCCGTGACCTCGACGTCGCCACCGAGAACCCCGCTCCGATGCAGGAGATCGTCGCCTCACTCACAGCAGGCCTCGGCGCGCGCGGATGGCGGACCACGCACGTCCGGACCGATCCGCTCAGCGGCCGGTTCCTCGTCACCGATCCGGACACCGGCGAGGAGTGCGAGGTGGACGTCCTCAAGGAGGCGTTCTGGGCCCCGCCCGCCCAGACCCCCTACGGCCCCGTTCTCTCCCTCGACGACGTGATCGGCACCAAGGTCCGTGCCCTGGCCGACCGCGGCACCGTCCGCGACCTCATCGACGTCCAGGCCGCCTCCCGCCACCGCTCCACCGCCGACCTCGAATCCCTGGGCCGCCGTCGCGCCCACGACGAGTTCAGCATCGAAGACCTCCGGGACCGGCTCGTCGGCGCGGACTGGTACGAGGACGAGGACTACACCGCGTACGGGCTCACCCCCCGGCAGATCGAGGAACTCAAGGCATAGGCGCTGGAGTGGGCGGAGGATCTGGGAACGCGGATCCATGACGAGAACGCCTGAGAGGCGGTCACGCGTCCGTCCCCTCCACCGCCGTTGCAACGAGAGGATGCGGTGCAGCCGGCAGGTTCCCACCCGGGGCCGTCCACGGTGGTGGCTGCCCTGCACGGCGGATGTGCAGGGAGGCCGAGCGACACCCCGCGGTGGACTCACGGCGAGACCGGGCTGCGGCAACGGTCGAACACCGCGTCCCGCTCCCTCTCCCAGGTCCGGTCCGAGACAGGTGCTCGGCCGGCGACAGTGCGAAAACCTTCTTCCTCACGGAAGCGCAGGCGAGGAGCCTTCTTGCCTAAGTGAGATCGATGTTCCTCGGCATCTTCGAGTCCAAGGCGCGCCGATGTACAGTGAACGCCGCCCTTGACCTGCAGGAAGCGGGCAGGGAGCCGTCTTCCGGGAGTCCACCATGCTGCGCACCATGTTCAAGTCCAAGATCCACCGCGCCACCGTCACCCAGGCCGACCTGCACTACGTGGGGTCCGTGACGATCGACGCCGATCTGCTCGACGCCGCCGACCTGCTGCCCGGTGAACTCGTGCACATCGTCGACATCACCAACGGGGCCCGGCTGGAGACGTACGTCATCGAGGGGGAGCGCGGCTCGGGTGTCGTCGGGATCAACGGGGCCGCCGCGCACCTCGTCCACCCCGGGGACCTGGTGATCATCATCAGTTACGCTCAGGTGACCGACGCCGAGGCGCGGGCGCTGGAACCCCGGGTGGTGCACGTGGACGGCGACAACCGCATCGTCGCCCTCGGCGCCGACCCGTCCGAGCCGGTGCCGGGGTCGGACCAGCGGCGCAGCCCGCAGGCCGTCGAGGCCTGACGGCGCGGACGGTGACGGACAGGGCGGGAGCGTGATGCGTTCATGAGCGACATCGAGATCCACGACGACCGGGCGGCGGGCCGGCTGGAAGCGGTGGCGGGCGACGGCGATGTCGTCGGCAGGATCGAGTACTTCGTGCTCGCATCGCCCGAGCGTGCGATCGTGCCGGTGCACACCGTCGTGGAACCCGCTCACGAGGGCAAGGGCATCGCGGGTTCCCTGACCCGGGAGCTGTACGCCACGGCCGCCCGCGAGGGCGTCGCGGTCGCCCCGCTCTGCCGGTACGTCGTCACGTGGGCCGCGCGTCACCCCGACCGGGCTCCGGCGGCCTCCCCGGAGCTGATCCGGGCGGCGCAGGAGTGGCAGGCGGCGCGCCCCGGGCACTCCTGACGTCCCGGACGTCCCCGTGCTCGCCCTCCTGCACACCTCGCCCGTCCACGTCCCCGTCTTCGACGTCCTGCGCGACGAGGCCCACCCGGAGCTGGAGCTGCGGCACCTCGTCGACGAGGAGCTGCTGGACCGGGCCCGCGCGGCGGGTCCCGAGGCCGTGGCACACGACGTGCGGGTGAAGCTGGGGGAGGCCGTCGCCACGGGTGCCCGGGCCGTGCTGTGCACGTGCTCGACCATCGGCTCGGTCGCGGAGGCGTCGGCCGGCCGGGCCGGTGTGCCGGTGCTGCGGGTCGACCGGCCGATGGCGGGCGCGGCCGTGGCCGCCATCGGCCGGTCGACC
>NZ_LIRG01000583.1 GCF_001419695.1 Streptomyces prasinopilosus | reverse complement strand
CCGCCCGCAGCAGCAGCACCGTCCGCCCCGCAACGGTGATCACCGTGTCCGCCGGGTGGGTCGTGGCCGGCGGGGACTCCTGGTCCTCCCGGCCGGTGTCGACGACCACCTCGTAGCGCCGGGCCCACGGCGGGCCCGGGAGGAGGACGTCCGCCGGTCCGTCACCGGCGTGGAGGACCACGAGGAAGCTGTCGTCGAGGATCCGTTCCCCGCGCTCGTCGCGCTCCGGGACGTCCCGGCCGGAGAGGTACATGCCGAGGGTGGCGGCGGGCGCGTACCAGTCCTCCTCGGTCATCTCGGTGCCCCGCGCGGTGAACCAGGCCAGGTCGCGCAGTCCGTCCGCGAAGCGGGCGCGCCCGGAGTAGAAGGTCCGGCGGCGCAGCACCGGATGGCGGCGGCGCAGGGCGATCAGCCGGGACGTGAGGTCGAACAGGGCCCGCCAGCCCGGCTCGTCGAGCAGCTCCCAGTCCACCCAGCCGGTCTCGTTGTCCTGGCAGTAGGCGTTGTTGTTGCCGTGCTGGGTGCGTCCCATCTCGTCCCCGGCGACCAGCATCGGCACGCCCGTGGACAGCAGCAGCGTGGCCAGCAGGTTGCGCAGCTGCCGCCGCCGCAGGGCCAGGACGTCCGGGTCGTCGCTCTCGCCCTCGGTGCCGCAGTTCCAGGAGCGGTTGTCGTCGGTGCCGTCCCGGTTGCCCTCGCCGTTGGCCTCGTTGTGCTTGCGCTCGTACGACACGAGGTCGCGCAGGGTGAATCCGTCGTGCGCGGTGACGAAGTTGACCGAGGCGTACGGGCGCCGCCCGCCCCAGTCGTAGAGGTCGCTCGAACCGGAGAGCCGGTAGCCGATCTCCCGCAGGTCCGCGGCACCCGGCCGCCAGAAGTCCCGTACGGCGTCCCGGTACCGGTCGTTCCACTCCGACCACAGCGGCGGGAACGCCCCCACCCGGTAGCCGCCGGGGCCCACGTCCCACGGCTCGGCGATCAGTTTCACCCCGCGCAGCACCGGGTCCTGGGCGATCACCGAGAGGAACGGGGCGCGCATGTCGACGTCGTCCCCGTCCCCGGTGCGGGCCAGCGCCGCCGCCAGGTCGAAGCGGAAGCCGTCGACGCCCATCTCGGTCACCCAGTAGCGCAGCGAGTCCGTGATCAGGCGCAGCGCCTGCGGCTGGACGGCGTCCAGGGTGTTGCCGCAGCCCGTGTGGTCGGTGTACCGGCGGGCGTCGGCCCGCAGCCGGTAGTGGCCGCGGTTGTCGATGCCCTTCAGGGACAGGGTGGGGCCCAGTTCGTTCGCCTCGGCGGTGTGGTTGTACACCACGTCGAGGACGACCTCGATTCCCGCCGCGTGCAGCGCGCGCACCATCCGCTTGAACTCGCCGACCTGCTGCCCGCCCGTCCCGGAGGCCGCGTAGCCCGCGTGCGGGGCGAACCAGCCGACGGAGTTGTAGCCCCAGTGGTTGCGCAGCCCCCGCCGCAGCAGGTGGTCCTCGTGCGCGAACTGGTGCACCGGCAGCAGCTCCACGGCCGTCACCCCGAGCCGCACCAGGTGCCCGATCGCGGCGGGGTGGGCCAGCCCCGCGTACGTGCCGCGCAGTTCCGGGGGGATGCCGGGGTGCCGCTGCGTGAACCCCTTGACGTGCAGCTCGTACAGGACCGTGTCCGCCCACGGAGTCCCGGGCCGCCGGTCGTCGGCCCGGTCGTCGTCGTGGACGACGACGCCCTTGGGCACGTACGGGGCGGAGTCCCGGTCGTCGCGCACGGTGTCCGCGACGTGCTGCTCCGGCCAGTCCCGGACGTGCCCGTACACCTGGGGCGGCAGACCGGACGTGCCGTAGTCGCCGTCCACCGCGCGGGCGTACGGGTCGAGCAGCAGCTTCGCCGGGTTCCAGCGGGCGCCGGTCCACGGGTCCCAGCGGCCGTGCACCCGGTAGCCGTAGCGCGTGCCCGGCAGGACGCCCGGTACGAAGCCGTGCCACACCCCCTCCGTCAGCTCGGTGAGCCGGGCGCGGCTCTCCGCGCCGCGCTCGTCGAACAGGCACAGTTCGACGCCCTCGGCGCCCCCCGCCCACAAGGCGAAACCGGTCCCCGCCACCCCGTCCGGGCCGGTGCGGAAGTGGGCCCCCAGCGGCGCGGCCGGGCCCGGCCGCACCGGTACCGCCGCCGGCGGGGGCGAGGCCGCCCGCCCGCCGTTCACGGCGACGGCCGGGCTCCCGTCGCCGGTGACCCGGTCCCCGGTCACCGCCTTCCGCCCGGCCACCGCCTCCTGCTCGGCTGCGCTGGACACCTGTCAGCCTCCCGCGGCTCCTCATGGGACGACGGCGGGCGGGGGAGTGCGGCCGCCCGGTTCCCCGGGCGTTCCTCGGCTCCGGCCGCGGCTCCCCGGCGCGTCGTCCTCCCCACAGTTCTGCCCAGAGCATGCCGCGCACTCACGTTTCCCCGGGGAACGTCAGGGCGCGCCCCGACGTTTCCCGGGGAAACGTGAGTGCG
>NZ_LIRG01000582.1 GCF_001419695.1 Streptomyces prasinopilosus | reverse complement strand
GACCATCTGTGCGCGCGGGCGGGGTTCCACCCCGAGGACCGCTCCGTCGACCCGGCGCGGCTCGTGGCCGCACTGGACGAGCTGGAGGAGGCCCGCGCGGTCTGGCTGGGCTACGAGGCGGAGTTCGCCGAGCGCCGCAGGAAGGAGAAGCACGGCGGCCTGCGCAGGCCGGGCAGTGTGGACGACTGGCACCGGCTGACCTGGGGCGGTTTCGGCGTGGCCTGGTGCGACGATCCGGGGGTGCATCCGCGGGAGCCGCTGGCGGAGGTGCTGCGGCGGCTGATCGCCGCGCTGGAGCGCGAGCCGGGCACGGCCTGCCCCGTGTGCCGGGGGGAACGGCTCCGCTGGAGGTACGGCCTGGACCACGAGCCCTCGGCGGGACCGGTCTGCGCGGACTGCGGGATCCTGGTCCCGCGTCCCGTCCTGACGGCCGGGGCGCTGGCGGACGCCAGGCGGTCGAGGGTGCTGGTGTCGGCCTGAGGAGGGTGGGGGTGCGCCGGGGATGCCGCACCCCCACGGTCACGCGGTGCCGGTGCCGGCCCGCGGGGCGTCCGGTGCGGGGGTTCTCCGCTCGGGCAGCAGCCGGGAACCCGTCAGACGGCCGCCGGAGACGTCGTCCGGGTTGGACAGGACGCAGTTGTCCAGCGAGAGGCAGCCGCAGCCGATGCAGTCGGTGAGGTGGTCGCGCAGCCTGTTGAGCTGCCTGATGCGCTCGTCCAGCTCCGCCCGCCACGCCTCGGAGAGGCGGGCCCAGTCGTCCCGGGTGGGGGTGCGTTCCTGGGGGAGTTCGGCGAGCGCCCCACGGATCGTGGCGAGCGGGATGCCGACGCGCTGGGCGGCCCGGATGAAGGCGACCCGGCGCAGGGTGTCGCGGGGGTAGCGGCGCTGGTTGCCCGGGGTGCGCCGGCTGCTGATCAGTCCCTTGGACTCGTAGAAGTGCAGGGCCGAGACGGCGGCGCCGCTGCGCGCGGCGAGCTGGCCGACCGTGAGCTCGTGGATCTTCTCCGGAATCTGGGGCACACCCCGAAGGCTACCCACCCCGACGCGGCCGCCGGTCCGTTGACAAGGGCCGTACGGCCGACCATGCTAAGCAGTCGCTTAGGCGCGCGGGTGGCGCGCGATCAACGTGACGCGGGAGGCCGGGACATGGCAGAGCCGAGAATCTTCACGTCCGTCGACGACCTGAGGGCGGCGGTGGGCGAGCAGCTGGGGTACACGGACTGGCTGGAGGTCGACCAGAAGCGGATCGACCTGTTCGCCGAGGCCACCGGGGACCACCAGTGGATCCACGTCGACCCCGAGCGGGCCGCGGCGGGGCCGTTCGGCACGACCATCGCGCACGGCTACCTGACGCTGTCGCTGCTGCCGCTGTTCGGCCCGCAGCTGCTCTCCGTCGAGGGCGTGCGGATGGGCGTCAACTACGGCACGAACAAGGTGCGTTTCCCCGCGCCCGTCCCGGTGGGGTCCCGGGTGCGCGCCACCGCGAGGATCACCGCCGTCGAGGAGGCGGGGGGCGGCGTCCAGGTGACCACGGCGTTCACCGTGGAGCGCGAGGGCGGCGACAAGCCGGTGTGCGTGGCCGAGTCGGTGGCCCGGTACTACCTCTGAGGCCCGGCGCCGCCTCCCGGGCGGGCGCCGCCCCGGCGCCCCGTGCGCTACTGCGCCCGGGCGGTGTCGGTACGCCCGGCGCCGACCATGCGCAGGACGAGGTCGGCGTAGAGGGCGCCGACCTCCTCGGGGGTGCGGGAGCCGTTGACGTTGAACCAGCGCGCCACGTCGATGCAGAGGGAGAGCACGGCGAGGGTGGTCCCCCGCACATCGGGCACGTCGAACTCGCCCGAGCGCACCCCCTCCTCGATGATCCCGCGCACCTCGGCGTCGACCAGCCGGCGCAGGGCGATGATCTCGGCGCGGGCGTCGGGGCCGAGCGAGTCGAGTTCGTACTGCACGACCCGCGCGGTGGTGCGTCCGCCCGCGTGCCAGCGGACGAAGGAGCTCACGGCCTCGGCCAGGCGCCGGGTCGCGCTGCCCTCGGTCCGGGCCGCGGTACGCAGGATGTCCAGGGCCTTCTCGTGGCCGATCCTGCTGATGCGGTGGAGCAGCTCTTCCTTGGTCTTGTAGTGGATGTAGAGCGCGGCCGGGCTCATACCGGCGCGGCCCGCGATGTCGCGGGTCGTCGTGGCGTGGTAGCCGCGCTCCGCGAACGCCTCGACGGCGGCGAGCAGCAGCCGCCGGGCCGCGTCGGGCGTGACCTCACCCCACGGCTGCGCCTCGGCGCCGGCCGTCTCCTCCGCCGTACTCATCGCTCACCCCATTCGCTGGCAGGGGTAACACCATACCGGCAAGGGTGAGCGATCGCTTAGGACCGGGTCCCGTCCGCTCGTCCGGGCGGGGGCCGGTCGCCGTGCCGCGCAGTGCTCACAGTTTCTCGAACGGGTCGTGTTCCGCGAGGAGCTTCTCCAGCCGCGCCTGGTCCACCCGGCTCACGATCTGCCCGGCCTCCTGGCGGTCGCGGATGACCTTGGCCAGGGTGAAGGCGGAGGTGACGAGGTACAGGACGGCGATCGCCATGAAGCCGCGCACCCAGGCGTCGGCCTCGAGCCGGACGATGCCGAAGGCGGTCGCACCCAGGGCGACGGCGAACGACGCGACGGCCTGCCCGTAGAAGGCCGCCGTGTTCTGCTGCTTGACCGGTGTGTCACTCATGGGGAACAGCGTCGGCGGCCGCGGCACCGCGCACATCCGTCGGGGTACTCAGATCCGGCGCGAACCGGCTACTCAGGCCGGCCCGCCGGACCCGTGCGACCCCCGCGGCTCACCCGTCCCGCCCGAGGGTGCCCTCCCGCCTCAGAACGCCGAAACCCCGGTCAGCGCGCGCCCGATGACCAGCTTCTGGATCTGGCTCGTGCCCTCGTAGAGCGTCATGACGCGGGCGTCGCGCAGCAGCTTGCCCGCCGGGTACTCGTCGATGTAGCCGTAACCCCCGTAGACCTGGAGGGCGTTGTTGGCGGCGCGGACGGCCGCCTCCGAGGCGAAGAGCTTGGCCTTGGAGGCCTCGACGGCGAACGGCCGGCCGCGGTCGATCAGGTCGGCGACCCGCCAGGTCAGCAGCCGGGCGGCGTCGACGTCCACGGCGATGTCGCTGATCAGCTCCTGGACGAGCTGGTGGCGGGCGATGGTCTTCCCGAACTGCTCGCGCTCCCCCGCGTACCGCACGGCCGCGTCGAGCGCGGCCTGGGCTATGCCGACGCAGCCCGCGGCGACCGACATGCGGCCCTTGGCGAGGGCGGACATGGCGACGGAGAAGCCCTTGCCCTCGGGGCCCAGCATCGCGGACGCGGGCACCCGCACGTCCTCCAGCACCAGCTCGGCGGTGGCCTGGCCGCGCAGACCGAGCTTGCCGTGCAGGGGGCGACGGGTCAGGCCGGGTGTGTCGGCGGGGACCAGGAAGGCGGACACGCCCCTGTGGCCGGGGGCGTCGGTGGACCGGGCGAACAGCAGGACGACATCGGCCCAGGTGCCGTTCGTGATGAACATCTTGGTGCCGTTGACGACGTAGTCGTCGCCGTCGCGCACCGCGCGGGTGGAGAGGTTGCCGGCGTCGGAACCGGTGCCCGGCTCGGTGAGGCCGAAGCAGCCGACGTACGCGCCGGAGGTGAGCCCGGGGAGCCAGGTCCGCCTCTGCTCCTCGTCGCCCCACGCGGCGACGGTCTTGGCGACCAGCCCCAGGGACACGGAGACGATCCCGCGCACGGAGGAGTCGCCGCGGCCCAGTTCCTCGGTGACCAGGCAGTACGCGAGGTGGTCGCCGCCGCAGCCGCCGTACCGCTCGTCGATCGTCAGCCCGAGGAAGCCGAGGTCGCCGAGTTTCCTCACGATGCCCCGGTCGACCTCCTCGGCGCGGTCCCAGGCCGCGGCGTGGGGCACGACCTCGCGCTCGACGAAGTCCCGGGCGAGCCGGCGGACGGCGCTCTGCTCCTCGCTGAGCTCCAGGTTCATGACAGTCACCCAACCCCGAGTTTTAATTACCACTGCTAGTTTTCTGGTCCGGCCCTACTATGTGCGCCATGGCCCGACCGCGCAAGCCCCTGCTCAGCACCGACCGGATCGTCGAAACGGCACGGGAGCTCGTGGACACGGAAGGGCTGGCGGCCCTCTCCACACGCCGGCTCGCCGCGCGGCTGGGAGTCAGCGGGCCCTCGCTCTACAACCACTTCCGCACCAAGGACGAGATCCTGGAAGCGGTGGCCGACTCGGTGAGCGCCCTGGTCGACCTGTCGATGTTCCAGGACGGCCGGGACTGGCGGACCGCGCTGCACGACTGGGCGGTCTCCTACCGGGCGGCGCTGCGCGCCCACCCCAACATCGTGCCGGTCCTGGCGCGCGGCCCCGGCCGCCGCCCGGCCGCCCTGCGGCTCGCCGACGCGGTCTACGGCGCGATGGTCGAGGCGGGCTGGCCGCCCGCGCAGGCCACGTCCGTCGGCGCGCTGATGCGGTACTTCATCATGGGCTCGGCGCTCGGCTCCTTCGCCGGGGGTTTCGTGGACGACGCCGGCGCCTACGACCCCGCCGACTACCCCCACCTCGGCCAGGCCCACCTGCTCGCCGAGAAGCAGGAGAAGATCGACGAACGGGCCTTCGAGGCGGGGCTGGCGGCCCTGCTGGACGGTCTGGCCGGGCAGTACGAGCAGGCGCGGAGCACCGGGTAGGACCTTCCGCGCCCCCGCGGGCGGCCCGGCACGGACCGGGGCCGGGGCCAGGAGAACGGGGGCACAGGGGACGGCGAGTGCCCGGGGGACGGCACGGTTCGGCCGTCGCCGAAGTGTCCGTACCGCATGCTGGAGCGCATGACCACGAAGGATCCCCGGGCCGCCGGGCTCGCACGGCTCGCCGGGCTGCTCGCCGACGAGACCCGGGCCGCGTGCCTGCTGGCCCTGCTGGACGGCCGGGCGTGGACGGCGGGCGAGCTGGCGCGGCACGCGGGTGTCGCCCCCTCCACCCTGAGCGGGCATCTGGGCAAGCTCGTCGCCGGCGGACTGCTCGCCGAGGAACGGCAGGGCCGGCACCGGTACGTACGGCTCGCCGACGCGCGGGCCGCGCAGCTGGTGGAGGAACTGACCGCACGGATCGCCCCGGAGGCACACCCGCGTCCGCGCACCCTGCGGCAGGCGGGGGCGGACTCGGCGGCGGCCCGCGGGCGGACCTGCTACGACCATCTCGCCGGCCGGCTCGGCATCGCGGTCACGGACGCGTTCACGGCCCGCGGGCTGCTGCTCCGGGACACCGGGTTCGCGCTCACCGCGGCGGGCCTGCGCTGGTTCGACGCCCTGGGCATCGGCCTCGACCGGCACGGCCGCCGCCCGCTGGCCCGCGCCTGCCTGGACTGGACGGAACGCCGCCCCCACCTCGCCGGAGCCGCCGGCGCGGCCCTGTGCCGGCACGCCCTGGACGTGCGGTGGTGCGTCCGCATCGGCTCCGGGCGCGCGGTGAGGGTGACGGAGGAGGGCGGGCGTGCGTTGTCCGGACTTCTGGGCATCGGGGAATCCGCCCTGCGCTGACCGGCGTCCCCGCTCCGTACCGCTCCCCCGCCTCGCCCCGGTCCGTACGCCCGCACGCCCGCACGTTCCGTAAGCCCCGTTCCGAGGACCGCGAAGCCCGCGGGTCCCTTCCCCTCCTGACGTCTGGACCGTGATGAACACCTCCCGTCCGCGACCCGGCCGGCGTGCGGAACTGCTCGCCGCCGGAGCCGCCACCGTCACCGTGGTGCTGTGGGCCTCCGCCTTCGTGTCGATCCGCAGCGCGGGGTCCGCCTACTCCCCGGGGGCCCTCGCCCTCGGGCGGCTGACCGCCGGTGCGCTGGTGCTGGGGGCGATCTGCCTGTGGCGGCGGGAAGGGATGCCGCCGCGCTCCGCGTGGCGCGGGATCACGGTGTCGGGTGTGCTCTGGTTCGGCTTCTACATGGTCGCCCTCAACTGGGGCGAGCAGCAGGTCGACGCGGGCACCGCGGCCCTCGTGGTGAACGTCGGGCCGATCCTCATCGCGCTGCTCGGTGCCCGGCTGCTCGGGGACTCGACGCCGCCCCGTCTGCTGGCCGGCATGGCCGTCTCGTTCGCCGGGGCGGTGACCGTGGGGCTGTCGATGTCCGGCGAGGGCGGTTCCTCGGTGCTCGGGGTGGTGCTGTGCCTGCTGGCGGCGGTGGCGTACGCGGCGGGCGTGGTGGCGCAGAAGCCCGCCCTGGGGACGGGGAGTCCCCTGCAGGTGACGACGTACGGATGTCTGGTCGGAGCCGTGGTGTGCCTGCCCTTCGCCGGGCAGCTCGTCCGAGAGGCCGCCGACGCGCCCGTCTCCGCCACGCTCAACATGGTCTACCTGGGTGTCTTCCCGACCGCCCTCGCGTTCACCACCTGGGCCTACGCCCTGACCAGGACGTCCGCGAGCCGGATGGGCGCGACCACGTACGCGGTGCCCGCCCTGGTCGTGCTGATGTCCTGGCTGGCGCTGGGCGAGGTGCCGGGTCCGCTCACCCTGCTGGGAGGCGCCCTGTGCCTCGCCGGCGTGGCGGTGTCGCGGTCGCGGGCCTCACGGGCCGGGACGCGGACGGGGTCCGGGACCGCCGGTCCGGCGGGGACGGCCCCGGCCCCGGAGGAACCCCCGGAGAGGACGCACGGCGTCCGGGACGCACGGGAGGCGCGGCCCGACCGGGCGTCCGGCGCGACGTGAACAAGCGCCCGGCGCCCCCGCCCCCGAGGGGCTCCGGGACGGCACGGCCGGACCCGGACCGGTCGTGGAGCCGCGCCCACCGGGCGACGCCGTGAGCGGTCCCCGGACCGCGGCGGGCGGCGGGTCCCCCGCCCGCCGTGCGGGGTCCTCCTAGAAGACCACCAGGGCCCGTCCGCCCCTGCCCGCCAGCATGGTGTCGAAGGCGGCCGGGATGCCGTCCAGGGTGATCCGCTCCGTCACCAGGGCGTCCAGGTCGAGCCGGCCGGCCCGGACGTGTCCGGCGAGGACGGGGAGGTCGCGGGCGGGGTCGGAGTTGCCGTAGACGCAGCCGGACAGGGTCCTGCCCCAGTGGAAGATCTCCAGGGCGTTGAAGGTGACCTGCTGGTCCTTGCCGCCGATGCCGACGACCGCGGTGCGCCCGCCGCGCCGGGTGGACTCCCATGCGGCGCGGATGCTGGTCGCGCGGCCCGCGCACTCGACGGCCGCGTCCACCCCCTGCTTCCCGGTGAGGGACCGGATCTCGCGGGCGGTGGTGTCCGAGGCCACGAGGTACTCGGTCGCCCCGGCGGAGCGGGCCAGTTCCTCCTTCGCCGGGGAGACGTCGACCGCGACGATCGTCGACGCGCCCGCGATCCGGGCCGCCTGGAGGGCCGCGAGGCCCACTCCCCCGACGCCGAACACCGCGACCGACTCGCCCGGCCGGACCTGCGCGCAGTGGTGGACGGCACCGTAGCCGGTGAGCACGGCGCAGCCGAGCAGGGCGGCCTCGGCGAGCGGCACGCCCTCGGGGGCGGGCAGGACGCAGGACGCGGGCACCACCGTCTCCTCGGCGAAGGCGGCGACGTTCAGGCCGGGGTGGAGCGCGGTGCCGTCGTCGGCGCGGTGGGCGTGCACCGCGGCGGCGCCGCTCAGGGCGTCGGCGCACAGCCACACCTCGCCGCGCGCGCAGGCCGGGCAGGCACCGCAGGAGGGCGCCCAGTTGAGGACGACGCCGTCGCCGGGCGCGACGTGGGTGACCCCCTCGCCGACGGAGACGACCGTGCCGGCCCCCTCGTGGCCCAGCACCGCCGGGACCGGGAGGCGCATGGTGCCGTTGGCCAGGGACAGGTCGGAGTGGCAGACCCCGGCTGCGGCGAGCCGGACCCGGACCGTGCCGGGACCGGGCTCGGGCAGGTCGATCCCCGTGATCTCCAACGGGGCGTCGACGGCGGACAGTACGGCGGCGCGGACAACCATGGCGGTGGGACTCCCCTGGTACCGGAGGGACGTGGTCAGTGCTCGGGAAGGCGGGACCGGGTCGCCCCGGTCCGTCCCGATCCGGGTCGCAACCGGATCGGGACGGAGCGCGAGCGGCTCGGAACCGGCTCAGAACTGGAGGGACTTGGTCTGGAGGTACTCGGTCAGGCCGTGCACGCCGAGTTCGCGGCCCACGCCCGACTGCTTGTAACCGCCGAAGGGCGCGAGGGGGTTGAAGCGGCCGCCGTTGATGTCGACCTGGCCGGTCTCCATGCGGCGGGCGAACGCCGTCGCCCGCGCCTCGTCGGCGGCCCAGACCGCGCCGGCGAGTCCGTAGACGGTGCCGTTGGCGATCCGCAGGGCGTCCTCCTCGTCCTCGTAGCGCAGGACGGACAGGACGGGGCCGAAGATCTCCTCCTGCGCGATGGTCATCTCCGGGGTGACGTCGGCGAAGACGGTGGGGCGGACGAAGCAGCCCCGTTCGCGCGGCGCGTCGGGGCCGCCGGCGACCAGGCGCGCGCCCTCGGCGACGCCCTTCTCGATGTAGCCGAGCACCCGTTCCTGCTGTGTGGCGTTGACGAGGGGGCCGATGCGGTCGCCGTACTTGGCGGCGGCGGCCGCGGCGAGTTCGACGGCCTCGTCGTACTGGTCGCGGTGGACCAGCATGCGGGTCCAGGCGCTGCACGTCTGGCCGGAGTTGGACATCACGTTGGCGACCCCGACGTTGACCGCGCGGGCCAGGTCGGCGCCGGGGAGGATCACGTTGGCGGACTTGCCGCCGAGTTCGAGGGCGACCTTCTTGACGGCGGCCGCGGCGACGGCGCCGATCCGGCGGCCGACGGCGGTGGAGCCGGTGAAGGAGACCAGGTCGACGCCCGGGTGTTCGGCGAGGGCCTGGCCGGCGACCGGGCCGAGGCCGGTGACGAGGTTGAACACGCCCGCGGGGACGCCGGCCTCGTGCATCGCCTCGGCGAGGAGCCGGGCGACCAGCGGGGTGTCCTCGGCGGGCTTGACGACGATCGTGCAGCCGGCGGCGAGGGCCGGCGCGGCCTTGGCGACGATCTGGTGCAGGGGGTAGTTCCAGGGGGTGATCGCGCCGACCACGCCGACCGGTTCGTGCAGGACGGTCGAGTTGCCCGTCCGCTCCTCGAAGGGGTAGGTCGCCGCCAGCTCGGCGTACGAGCCCGCGACCGCGATCGGCACGGCCGCGTGCACGGTCTGCGAGAGCTTCAGGGGTGCGCCGAGTTCGGCGGTCACCGTCCGCGCGATCTCGTCCTGCCGGGCCACCAGTGCGTCGCGGAGGGCGGCGAGCCGGGCCGCGCGCTCGGCGGGCGCGGTCGCGGCCCAGGCGGGGAGGGCGGCGCGGGCCGCCCGGACGGCGGCGTCCACGTCCTCGACGGTGCCCGCGGGGACGGTGGCGATCACCTGCCCGTCGGCCGGGTCCACCACCTCGATCACGTCCGGACCGGCCGCGGGGCGCCAGGCGCCGTCGATGTACATGCCGTCGTATGCCTTCATCGCACTTCCTCCGGGGCGGGGCGTCGTGGTCCGCCCCTTAAACTAGCGTCGCTAATTTAATGGCGCCAGGGTGACACGGGCCCGGTCCGGCGGCGGCCGGCGCGGGCCCGGGGCCGGTCCGGGCGGGACCGCGGCGTCACCCGCCCAGGCCGGGCAGCCCTGCCGGGGCGCCGTGCCCCGCCCCGGACGCGGCCCCGGTCCCGGACGCGGTCTCCGGCGCGATCTCGACGGGCACCCCGTTGAGCACGGCGTTGCCCGACAGCGGGTCGAGGAGGCTGCCGTCGAGCAGTTGGTTGACGTTGACGCCGGGGTCGGCCGCCGCGTGCCGGAGCCGGGTGCCGGGCCGGTCGTGGCCCCAGCCGTGCGGCAGGCTCACCACGCCCCGGCGCAGCGCGTCGGTCACTTCGGCGGGCGCGGTCACCTCTCCCCCGGCGCCCCGGACGCGCACCGGCTGTCCGTCCCGGACGCCGAGGCGTTCGGCGTCGTCGGGGTGGATCTGCAGGGTGCACCGGTTGGTGCCGCCGGTGAGGGCGGGCACGTTGTGCATCCAGCTGTTGTTGGAGCGCAGGTGGCGGCGGCCGACCAGGACGAGGCCGTCGGGGCGTTCACCGAGGGCGGCGCGCAGCCGCGGGAGGTCGGCGGCGATCGGCTCCGGCAGGAGCTCCACCCGTCCGCTGCGGGTCTTCAGGGGCTGCGGGAGGCGGGGGCTCAGGGGCCCGAGGTCGATGCCGTGCGGGTGGGCGAGCAGCCGGTCGAGGGTGAGGCCGTCCGGGTCGGCGCCGAAGCCGTCGCCGTAGGGGCCGAGGCGGAGCATCATGTCCAGCCGGCGCTCGGGGCCGTCGCGGCCGGTGAGCAGTCCCGCGAGTTCCTCCGGGTCGCGGCCGTGCACCGGGGAGTGCGGGTCGTTCACCGCCTTGCCGAGGGTCTGGTGGACGACCAGCCGGTCGACGGCCTCCGGGTCGGTGCCGTGCCGGCCGGTGGCGGCGAGGACGAGCCGGGCCAGGATCTCGGTCTCCGGCATGCGGCCGGGCTCCGGCGGGAGCGCGGGGCGGGTGTAGCGGACCTGGTTGCGCACGGCGAGGGTGTTGAAGGCGAAGTCGTGGTGCGGGCTCTGGGCGGGCGG
>NZ_LIRG01000581.1 GCF_001419695.1 Streptomyces prasinopilosus | reverse complement strand
CGAGACCGTGCACGAGCCGGGACCGCACGAGACCTCCGGCCGGGACACCGGCTCGTGCACGGTCTCGACGACCGGCTCCGGGGCGGGCGGGGCGACCTCGTTGCCCCAGGCGCCCTGGGCGCCCGGCAGCAGCAGGTCTTCGTCCTCGGCGGAACTCTCGGAGAGGTAGGCGAACGAGTCGGGCGCGGGGACGCCCGGCCGCTCCACCGTGCCTGCGTTCTCCGGCTGTCCCTCGCCCGGGACCCGGCCGGTGTCGGTCATGCGTACCCCTCGCCCATCGGTTAGTGCTCCTACGACCAGCTCACCCGGAACGGCGCACCCGACCGCCCCACACTGAAGAACGAGCGTGCGTCCCCAGCGGTACGAACGGCCTTCCCTGAAAGGCGACAAAGCCATTCACAGGCATTGTCCCCGCCGTACGGGCGCCGCGTCAGCCTGATCCGCGACGGTCCGCTGTGGACTGCGCCACGTTGCGCGTCCTCGGGTTGTGCCGTACCGCACACGCCTCGCAACGGGCGTGTTTTCGTGACATCGGCCGACGGGTCGGCAGGCGTCCGAGTTGCGGTACAACGATCGGCCAGCCTACCGCGCGCGATCCGGCGGCCCGTTCGCGGGGACGGCATCGGAACGGGCGGGCGCGCTCAGGGAGTACGCGGCGGCAGTGTGCCGCTGAGCAGGAACGCGACGCTCCGCTCGGTCTCCGTCCAGGCCTTGGTGTCGAGTTCGACGGACTGCAGGAGGGCGCACTCGACCCGGTAACCGTGCTCGGTCAGCTCACGGCCGATCCGCTCGGCCGCGTCGCGGGTGGCGGCGTGCGTGACGATGCGCTGCGGGCGGCGGTCGGCCACCGCCAGGACCACGGCCGCTCCCCCGCCGCCGACGCGGACCACGTCCGGTTCGGGGAGGTTCTCCAGCACCTGCGGGGCGGTGCCGTGCACGATCTGGAGCTGGACGCCGTGCCGGCGGGCGGTGGAGTCGGTGCGCGCGCAGGCGCGCGGGTCGCTGTCGACGGCGAGGACCGCGGCACCGGCCCGTGCCGCCTCGACGGCGAAGGCACCGCTCCCGCAGCCGATGTCCCACACGAGGTCGCCGGTCCTGGGGCCGAGCCGAGCGAGCTGGGAGACGCGCAGCGGCTCCCGTTCGCCCTCGCCGAGGCCGCCGCCGTAGGCGTCGGCCGGCAGCGTCCAGCCGCGCGGGCCGGCGGCGGGGTCGCGGCCGGCGATCCAGCCCCCGGACGCGGTGGCGGGCTGGCCGCCGACGACGATGACGACGTTCGGGTCGCGCCAGGTGTGGTCGGCGGCCTTGTCGGAGGTGACGACGCTGACCTGCTCGCGCGCGGTGCCCAGTTCCTCGCAGATGACGAAGGTGCGGTGGACGCCCTCCATGAGCAGGCCCAGTTCGGCCGGGCCGGCGCCGGGAGACGTAAGAACCGCCACTTTGGTGTGGGCGCGGCATACATTCACCGCGCGTCGCAGGGTCCGGGGATGTGCGACCACCACGTGTGCGTCGTCCCAGGGCATGCCGGCTCGGGCGAAGGCGGCGGCCACGGAGGAGACGGCGGGGACGACCTCGACCTCCAGGCCGAACTCGGGTGCGCGCAGGGTCCGTACGACGCCGAAGAAGCCCGGGTCGCCGTCGGCGAGGACCACCGCGGTGCCGCGGTGGCCGGCGACCCGGCGGGCGGCCAGGGCGGCGCTGCCGAGCCGGACCCGCTCGGCGCCGGCGGGCACCTCGGGAAGTTCCAGGTGGTGCGCGGCGCCCGCCACCAGTGTGGCGGCGCTCAGCGCGGCGCGGGCCGCTGCGGTCAGCGGCGAACCGTCCCAGCCGATCACCGTGACCCGGTCGGCCATCGTCGTCAGTCTCCTGGTGTGCGCGGATCGTCTTGCGGGGTGCGGTCGGCCGCTCCGCCCGCGGGCGGGCTTGGTGAGAGTACCCGGTACGGGCGGGGTCCGGGGCGACCCGCCACCGGCCGTCCGTCCGGAAGGGTTCCGAAGGAGGGTCAGCTCCAGTCGGTGAAGGCGGTGAACTGTCCGGTGTCGGCCAGCTGTTCGGCCGAGCCCTCGAGGTCCTCCGGCAGCAGGCTCCACACGATGAAGTCGGTGCGCACGTCCGTGCGGACGCCGTCGTCGCCGCGGACGTGGACTATGCAGGCGTTGCGCAGGACGCCCTCGCTGAGGCAGCCGATCTTCTGGGCGACCTGCTGCGCGGCGGTGTTGTCGGCGGCCGTGCGCAGCTCGACGCGTTCCAGCTTCTGGTCGCCGAAGAGCCACTGGGCCGTGGCCATGGCGGCCTCGGAGGCGTAGCCCTCGCCGCGCGCCCAGGGGGCGACGATGTAGGAGAGTTCGGTGGAGCGGATGTGCCAGTCGGTCTTGGTCAGCTGGACGACGCCCACCAGGCGCTGGGTGAGGAACTCGGTGACGGCGAGGTCCAGGCCGCGTCCGGCCGCCCGTTCGGCGGGGGCGTACTCGGTGATCCAGGTGCGGGCGGCCTGCTCGGTGAAGGGCTGGGGGACGTCGGTCCAGGCGGCGACCTGCTCGTCGTTCATCATCTCGGTCAGCGGGGGGACGTCGTCCTCGTCGAGGGGACGCAGCACCAACCGCTCCGTGCTGATGGAGATGTTGGGGAAGGTGCTGCTCGTCATGCGCCGCTCCGTAACCTTCGTGACCGTCGGACACCGCTGAACTGCCCAGCATGCAGTATGAAAGCGCCGGGCCGCACCACGGGGTCCACTCCGTGTGCCGGAGTGGACCCCGAGAGTGCCGGGCGCGGTGCGGACGGCTGTGCGCCGCCTCGTGCGCCCGGCCGTGCACCCCGTCGCCGGTGGCGCGTGCCGTCCGGGCCGGACGGCGGATCAGAAGGCGGCGACGACCGAGCCGGCGTACTTGTCGTCGATGAACTTCCTGACCTCGTCGGAGGTGAGCAGCTCGGCGAGCTTCTTCACGCGCGGGTCGCCCTCGTTGCCCTCCTTGACGGCGAGGAAGTTGGCGTGCGGGTTGCCCTCGGCGGCCTCGAGGACGAGGGCGTCCTCGGCCGGCTTGAGGTCGGCCCCGATGGCGTAGTTGCCGTTGACGACCGCGGCGTCGACGTCGGCCAGGGCGCGCGGCGTCTGGGCCGCCTCCAGCTCCTTGAACTTGAGCTTCTTCGGGTTCCCGGTGATGTCCGAGGGCGTCGCCTCGAAGCCGACGCCCTCCTTGATCGTGATGATCTTGTTGGCGGCGAGCAGCTGCAGTGCGCGCCCCTCGTTGATGGTGTCGTTGGGGATGGCGATGGTCGCGCCGCTCTTCAGCTCGTCGGCTTCCTTGACCTTCTCGGAGTAGAGGCCGAGCGGCTCCAGGTGCACGTCGCCGGCGGGCACGATGTGGGTGCCGTTCTTCTTGTTGAAGTCGTCGAGGTAGGCCTGGGTCTGGAAGTAGTTGGCGTCCACCGAGCCGTCCTCCGTGGAGGTGTTCGGCGTGACGTAGTCGGTGACCTCCTTGACCTCCAGGTCGAGCCCGGCCTTCTCCGCGAGGTTGTCCTTGACGAAGTTGAGGATCTCGGCGTGCGGCACGGGGCTCGCTGCGACGGTCAGCGGGCCGGAGGCGTCGGACCCGGAGGACTCCTCCTGCGAGCCGCAGGCGGTGAGGCCGAGGGTGAGGGCTCCGGCGGCGAGGACGGCGGTGGTGATCTTGATGGTGTTACGCACGAAAAGTGCCTTTCCTTCAGGGTGGTGCGGCCCCGACTCGGGGTGGTGCGGGGCCGCACCACCCTGAA
>NZ_LIRG01000580.1 GCF_001419695.1 Streptomyces prasinopilosus | reverse complement strand
GGCCGCGGGGCGGACCCCGGTGACACCCGGTGCCCCCGGCACGTCGACGCCTCGCCGGGGAGGCGGTACGACGAAGGCACGGGCCGCGGCCCGTGCCTTCGTCCGTCTCGTCCGGGGTCCGCCCCGCGGCCGGTCAGCTCCGGGAACCGGGCGCGCCGGGGGCCGGGGTGTCCGGCCGCGGCGGTACGACGCCCGTGGCGGGCGGCGTCGACGGCACGGGCGGAACGGCGACGCCACCGGCGCGCCCGCGCCCGGCGTCCCGCTGCCCGGGGACGGACGCCTGCCCGGCGGCCCCGTGCCCGGGGGCGGGCGAGGGGCGGGCCGCGTTCCGCAGTGCGTAGGCCACGGCGCCCAGGATCACGGCCGTGATCAGCGCGGCGGCCCAGCCCGGCAGGACGAGGGCGAGGGCGAGCCCCACGGCCAGGGCGACGGCCGCGCCCGCGTACAGGGCGACGGCACCGGACGCGCCGTACAGGGCGGCCTTGCGGCGCTGCCCCCGCGCCTGTTCACGCAGCTCGTCGCGTACGCTCTCGCGGGCCACCTGTGCCAGCTCGTCGACCAGGTGCTTGTCCAGGTGCTGCATGTGTTCCAAACGCTGCATGCCGCCCGGGTACCCAACGCCCCGCGCGCGTAACGCCGTTGCCCAACTAGGCTCGTCGCCATGGAGATTCTGGGTGCCACACTGCGCGTCTGCGTCGACGACATCGAGACCGCGATCCCCTTCTACGAGCGGCTGGCGGGAGGCAGGGCCCTGCGCTTCGAGCGGGCCGGTGTCCAGGTGGCCGCCGTCGGCTGCTTCCTGCTGATGAGCGGCCCCGAGGCCGAACTGGACGTGCTGCGCAAGGTGGCGGCCACCATCGCGGTGAAGGACGTCGAGGAGGCCGGCCGGGTGCTGGCCGAGATGGGCGCGGACATCGTCGCGGGTCCGCTCCCCACGCCGGTGGGCCGCAACCTCATCGCCCGGCACCCGGACGGTGCCGTCTACGAGTACGCGGACCGTCTCGCCGGCTGACCCGCCCGGCCGGGGCTCCGCCCGTACCCGTCCCGCCCGGTCCGCGCCTCCCCCGCCCCGTCCGGGCGGGGGAGGCGCGGGCCGGGGTGACGCGGGCGGTCCTCCGGGCACGGGGCGCCGTACGCGCCGGCGCGTAC
>NZ_LIRG01000058.1 GCF_001419695.1 Streptomyces prasinopilosus | reverse complement strand
GTGCCGGGCCGCCTGTCGTCGGCGGGCGCCGGGTCAGCGCACGAACACCCCCGCGGTCCCCGCCAGCTCCAGGAAGTACTGCGGTGCCACGCCCAGCACCACCGTGACCGCCACGCCCATCCCGATCGCCGCCATCGTCAGCGGTGACGGCACCGCGACGGTCGGGCCCTCGGGCCTCGGCTCGCTGAAGAACATCAGGACGATCACCCGGATGTAGAAGAACGCCGCGATCGCCGACGCGATCACGCCGACCACGACCAGCGGTACCGCGCCGCCCTCCGCCGCCGCCTTGAACACGGCGAACTTCCCGGCGAAGCCGGACGTCAGCGGAATGCCCGCGAAGGCGAGCAGGAACACCGCGAACACGGCCGCCACCAGGGGCGAGCGGCGGCCGAGCCCCGCCCACTTGGACAGGTGCGTCGCCTCGCCGCCGGCGTCCCGCACCAGCGTCACCACCGCGAACGCGCCGATCGTCACGAACGAGTACGCCGCCAGGTAGAAGAGCACGGACGAGATGCCCTCCGGCGTGGTCGCGATGACGCCCGCGAGGATGAAGCCCGCGTGCGAGATCGCCGAGTACGCCAGCAGCCGCTTGATGTCGGTCTGGGTGATCGCGACGATCGCGCCGCCCAGCATGGTGACGATCGCGACGGCCCACATGACCGGCCGCCAGTCCCAGCGCAGGCCGGGGAGCAGGACGTACAGCACCCGCAGCAGGGCGCCGAACGCGGCCACCTTGGTCGCCGCCGCCATCAGGCCCGTCACCGGCGTCGGCGCGCCCTGGTACACGTCCGGCGTCCACATGTGGAAGGGGACGGCACCGACCTTGAACAGCAGGCCCATGATCAGCAGGCCCGCGCCCACCAGGAGCAGCACGTCGTTGCCCATGGTGTTGACGAGTGCCGGGTCGACCTCCTGGATCGTGCCGTCGACGACCTGCGCGATCGTCGCGTACGACATCGAGCCCGCGTAGCCGTACAGCAGCGCGATCCCGAAGAGGAGGAACGCGGAGGCGAACGAGCCGAGCAGGAAGTACTTGACCGCGGCCTCCTGCGAGATGAGCCGCTTGCGGCGGGCCAGCGCGCAGAGCAGGTACAGCGGGAGGGAGAGGACCTCCAGCGCCACGAAGAGCGTCAGCAGGTCGTTGGCCGCGGGGAAGACGAGCATGCCCGCGACCGCGAAGAGCAGCAGCGGGAACACCTCGGTGGTGGTGAACCCGGCCTTGACGGCCTTCCTCTCCCCGTCGCTGCCCGGCACGGACGAGGCCTGCGCGGCGAAGGAGTCGACCCGGTTGCCGTGCGCCTCCGGGTCGAGCCTGCGCTCGGCGAAGGTGAACAGGCCGACCAGGGCGGTCAGCAGGATCGTGCCCTGCAGGAACAGGGCGGGGCCGTCGACGGCGATCGCGCCCATGGCCGCGATGCCCGCCCTGGTCGTGCCGTACCCGTCGGCCGCGAGCGCCACGACCGCGGCGAACGCGGCGACGAGCGCGACCGAGGCGACGAACAGCTGGGCGTGGTAGCGGGACCTGCGCGGGACGAAGCCCTCGATCAGGATCCCCAGGACCGCCGCGCCGACGACGATCAGGGTGGGCGCGAGCTGCGCGTACTCGATCTTCGGCGCGTCGATCTTCGCGATCTGCTCGGCCGCGGTTGTCCACAGGCTGTGGACGGCTGATGCGCTCACTTGGCCGCCTCCACCTCGGGCTGGGGGTCCTTCTGCTGGACGTCTGACATGGTCTGCTTCACCGCCGGGTTCACGATGTCCGTGACGGGCTTCGGGTAGACGCCCAGGAAGACCAGCAGCACGATCAGCGGAGCGGCCACGGCGATCTCACGCACCCTCAGGTCGGGCATCTTCGCGAGCTCGGGCCGCAGCGGGCCCGTCATCGTCCGCTGGTAGAGGACGAGGGTGTAGAGCGCGGCGAGCACGATGCCGAAGGTGGCGACGACACCGATCACCGGGTAGCGGGTGAACGTGCCGACCAGGACCAGGAACTCGCTGACGAACGGAGCCAGTCCGGGCAGCGACAGCGTCGCCAGGCCGCCGATCAGGAACGTGCCGGCGAGCACGGGCGCGACCTTCTGCACCCCGCCGTAGTCGGCGATGAGCCGGGAGCCGCGCCGCGAGATGAGGAATCCGGCCACCAGCAGCAGGACGGCGGTCGAGATCCCGTGGTTGACCATGTAGAGCGTCGCCCCGGACTGGCCCTGGCTGGTCATCGCGAAGATGCCCATGATGATGAAGCCGAAGTGCGAGATCGACGCGTACGCGATCAGCCGCTTGATGTCGCGCTGGCCGACCGCGAGCAGCGCCCCGTAGATGATGCTGATGACCGCCAGCACCATGATCACGGGCGTCGCCCACTTGCTCGCCTCCGGGAAGAGCTGGAGGCAGAAGCGGAGCATCGCGAAGGTGCCCACCTTGTCCACGACGGCCGTGATGAGCACGGCGACCGGGGCGGTGGACTCCTGCATGGCGTTGGGCAGCCAGGTGTGCAACGGCCACATCGGCGCCTTCACCGCGAAGGCGAGGAAGAAGCCGAGGAACAGCCAGCGTTCGGTGCTCGCCGCCATCTCGAGCGAGCCGTCGGCCCGCGCCGCGGCGATCTCGGTGAGCGAGAAGTTCCCGGCGACCACGTACAGCCCGATCACCGCGGCCAGCATGACCAGGCCGCCGGCCAGGTTGTAGAGCAGGAACTTGACCGCCGCGTACGAGCGTTGCGTGGCCGCCTTCTCCTCGCCGTGCTCGTGGGCACGGTCCCCGAAGCCGCCGATGAGGAAGTACAGCGGGATCAGCATGGCTTCGAAGAAGATGTAGAAGAGGAAGACGTCGGTGGCCTCGAAGGAGAGGATCACCATCGCCTCGACGGCCAGGATCAGGGCGAAGAAGCCCTGCGTGGGCCGCCACCGCTTGCTGCCGGTCTCCAGGGGGTCGGCGTCGTGCCAGCCCGCGAGGATGATGAACGGGATCAGCAGGGCCGTCAGCGCGATCAGCGCGACCCCGATGCCGTCCACGCCCAGTTCGTAGCGGACTCCGAAGTCCGCGATCCAGGCGTGCGACTCGGTGAGCTGGTAGCGGTCGCCGCCCGGGTCGAAGCGCACCGCGACGACGACCGCCAGTGCCAGGGTGGCGAGCGAGACCAGCAGGGCCAGCCACTTGGCGGCGGCGCGTCGCGTGGCCGGTACGGCGGCCGTGGCGATCGCCCCGAGGGCCGGGAGCGCCGCCGTCGCTGTCAGCAGGGGAAAGGACATCGGTATCAGACCGCCCTCATCAGCAGGGTCGCGGCGACCAGGACGGCCGCGCCGCCGAACATCGAGACCGCGTAGGAGCGCGCGAAGCCGTTCTGCAGCCTGCGCATCCGTCCGGACAGGCCGCCGAACGAGGCCGCCGTCCCGTTGACGACCCCGTCGACCAGGGTGTGGTCGACGTACACCAGGGAGCGCGTGAGGTGCTCACCGCCGCGCACCAGGACCACGTGGTTGAAGTCGTCCTGGAGCAGGTCGCGGCGGGCGGCCCGGGTGAGCAGCGACCCGCGCGGGGCGACGGCCGGGACCGGGCGGCGCCCGTACTGGCCCCAGGCGATCGCCACGCCGACGACCATGACGGCCACCGTGGCCAGCGTGACCGTGAGGGCGCTGATCGGCGCGTGACCGTGGTCGTGCCCGGTGACGGGCTCCAGCCAGTGCACGAACCGGTCGCCGATGCCGAAGAACGCGCCGGCGAACACGGAGCCGAAGGCGAGCACGATCATCGGGATCGTCATGCTCCGCGGCGACTCGTGCGGGTGCGGCGGGCCCGCCGCGGCGGCCGGCTCCACGCCGGGCGCCGAGGCCGGAGGCGGCTCCGGGGCCGTGCGCCAGCGCTCCTCGCCGAAGAACGTCATCAGCATCACGCGCGTCATGTAGTACGCGGTGATCGCGGCGCCCAGCAGGGCCACGGAGCCGAGGATCCAGCCCTCGGTGCCGCCCTTGGCGAACGCCGACTCGATGATCATGTCCTTGGAGAAGAAGCCGGACAGGCCCGGGAAGCCGATGAGGGCGAGGTAGCCGAGGCCGAAGGTGACGAAGGTGACCGGCATGTATGTGCGCAGTCCGCCGTAGCGGCGCATGTCGACCTCGTCGTTCATGCCGTGCATGACGGAACCGGCGCCGAGGAACAGCCCGGCCTTGAAGAAGCCGTGCGTCACCAGGTGCATGATCGCGAAGACGTAGCCGATGGGGCCGAGGCCCGCCGCGAGCACCATGTAGCCGATCTGCGACATCGTCGAGCCGGCCAGCGCCTTCTTGATGTCGTCCTTCGCGCACCCGACGATCGCACCGAACAGCAGCGTGACCGCGCCGACGACGGTGACGACCAGTTGCGCGTCCGGGGCGCCGTTGAAGATGGCCCCGGAGCGGACGATCAGGTACACACCCGCCGTGACCATGGTCGCGGCGTGGATCAGGGCCGAGACCGGGGTCGGGCCCTCCATCGCGTCCCCGAGCCAGGACTGCAGCGGCACCTGGGCGGACTTGCCGCAGGCGGCGAGCAGCAGCATGAGGGCGATCACGGTGAGCTTGCCCTCGCTCGCGGCGCCCGCGAGTCCGGCCTCCTCCTGGCCGCCGAGCACCGGCCCGAAGGCGAAGGTGCCGAACCACAGGAACATCAGCATGATCGCGATCGACAGGCCCATGTCGCCGACGCGGTTGACCAGGAAGGCCTTCTTCGCCGCGGTGGCGGCGCTGGGCTTGTGCTGCCAGAAGCCGATCAGCAGGTAGGAGGCGAGACCGACGCCCTCCCAGCCGAGGTACAGCAGCAGGTAGTTGTCGGCGAGGACGAGGATCAGCATCGCCGCGAGGAACAGGTTCAGGTAGCCGAAGAAGCGGCGGCGCCGCTCGTCGTGCTCCATGTACCCGATCGAGTACAGGTGGATGAGCGAGCCGACGCCGGTGATCAGCAGGACGAACGTCATCGACAGCTGGTCGAGCCGGAAGGCGACGTCGGCCTGGAACCCCTCCACCGGGATCCAGCTGAACAGGTGCTGCGTCAGGGTGCGGTCGGCGGCGGCCTCGCCCAGCATGCCGGCGAAGAGGACGACGCCGATCACGAAGGACGCGGCGGCGAGCGCCGTGCCGATCCAGTGGCCGACGGCGTCCAGCCGGCGGCCGCCGCACAGCAGGACCGCCGCTCCGAGCAGGGGCGCCGCCACCAGCAGCGCAATCAGATTCTCCACGATTCAGCGACCCCTCACAGCTTCATCAGGCTGGCGTCGTCGACCGAGGCCGAGTGGCGGGAACGGAACAGGGACACGATGATCGCCAGCCCGACCACGACCTCCGCCGCGGCGACGACCATCGTGAAGAAGGCGATGATCTGGCCGTCGAGGTTGCCGTGCATGCGGGAGAAGGCGACGAACGCGAGGTTGCAGGCGTTGAGCATCAGCTCGATGCACATGAAGACGACGATCGCGTTGCGCCGGATGAGGACACCGGTGGCGCCGATCGTGAACAGCAGGGCCGCGAGGTAGAGGTAGTTGACCGGGTTCACTGGGATGCCTCCTCGCTCCGCCGCGACGGGGTCCGGTGCGGCGCCGGCGGCTCGATCTCCGTGCGCTCGAGCCGCTCCTCGGAGCGCTGCTCCAGCGCCCGCAGGTCGCCGAGCGCCTCCTGGGACACGTCCCGGATCTGGCCGCGGTCGCGCAGCGTGCTGCTGACGGTGAGGTCGGACGTCGTCCCGTCGGGCAGCAGGCCCGGGATGTCCACGGCGTTGTGCCGGGCGTACACGCCCGGGGCGGGCAGCGGCGGCAGGTGCTTGCCCTCGCGGACGCGCTGCTCGGCCAGCTCCCGCTGGGTCCTGGCGCGTTCGGTGCGCTCGCGGTGGGTGAGCACCATGGCACCGACGACGGCCGTGATGAGCAGGGCGCCGGTGATCTCGAAGGCGAAGACGTACTTGGTGAAGATGAGGGCGGCGAGGCCCTCCACGTTGCCGTTCGCGTTCGCCTGGCCGAGGCCGTTGAAGTCGGTGAGCGCGGCGTTGCCGATGCCGCCGACGAGCAGGATGCCGAAGCCGAGCCCGCACAGCAGGGCGAGCCAGCGCTGGCCCTTGATGGTCTCCTTCAGGGAGTCCGCCGCGGTGACGCCGACCAGCATCACCACGAACAGGAACAGCATCATGATCGCGCCGGTGTAGACGATGATCTGGACGACGCCCAGGAAGTAGGCGCCGTTGGCGAGGTAGAACACCGCCAGGATGATCATGGTTCCGGCCAGGCAGAGCGCGCTGTGCACGGCCCGCCGCATCAGGATCGTGCAGAGGGCGCCGATCACGGCGACCGTGCCGAGGACCCAGAACTGGACGGCCTCCCCGGTGGAGGTGGAGTAGGCCGCGAGGTAGCCGGTCATCCCCGCACCACCTTCTCCGAGGCCGGTTCGTCCCCGCCGAAGGTGGAGTCCGCCTCCTGCACGGCCTCGCCCTGGGAGACGGCGGCCTGCCGCTCCGTACCGGGGGCGGCCTCGGTCACCAAGCCCCGGTAGTAGTCCTGTTCGTCGGTGCCCGGGTACATGGCGTGCGGGCTGTCCACCATGCCCTCCTCCAGACCGGCGAGCAGCTGCTCCTTGGTGTAGATGAGGTTGGCGCGGCTGGAGTCGGCCAGCTCGAACTCGTTGGTCATCGTCAGCGCGCGGGTGGGGCACGCCTCGATGCACAGGCCGCACAGGATGCAGCGGGCGTAGTTGATCTGGTAGACGCGGCCGTACCGCTCGCCGGGCGAGTAGCGCTCCTCCTCGGTGTTGTCCGCGCCCTCGACGTAGATCGCGTCGGCGGGACAGGCCCAGGCGCACAGCTCGCAGCCGACGCACTTCTCCAGACCGTCCGGATGGCGGTTGAGCTGGTGCCTGCCGTGGAAGCGCGGGGCCGTGGTCTTCTGCTGCTCCGGGTACTGCTCGGTCAGCCGCTTCTTGAACATGGCCTTGAAGGTCACGCCGAAGCCGGCCGCGGGGTTCAGGAAACCGGGCTCGGTCCCCTTGGGTTCCTCAGCCATCGGACGCCTCCTTTCCATCCAGGGATCCGTCACTGTGGTTGTCGGGCCCGCCGCTGGCGACGAGCTCCCGCTCCCCGCGCGAGCGGCGCCGCGGCACCGGCGGGAGTTCCTGTCCGGGCAGCGGCGGTACGGGGAATCCGCCCGCCATCGGGTCGAAGGCGGCCGGCTCCCCGGCCCCCTCGGCCTCCTTGCCGTCCCTGCCCTTCGAGCGGAACATGTCCGCGACGAAGGACAGCAGCAGCAGGACGAGCACTCCGGCGGCGATGTAGAGGGCCAGGTCCGCGAAGCCGTAGCCCTCGTTCCTCAGGGCCCGCACCGTGGCGACGGCCATCAGCCACACCAGGGAGACCGGGATGAGGACCTTCCAGCCGAGCTTCATCAGCTGGTCGTAGCGCACGCGCGGGAGGGTGCCGCGCAGCCAGACGAACATGAACAGCAGCAGCTGGACCTTGACGACGAACCAGAGCATCGGCCACCAGCCGTGGTTCGCGCCCTCCCAGAAGGTGCTGACCGGCCACGGAGCGCGCCAGCCGCCCAGGAAGAGGGTGACGGCGACGGCGGAGACGGTCACCATGTTGATGTACTCGGCGAGCATGAACATCGCGAACTTGATCGACGAGTACTCGGTGTTGAAGCCGCCGACCAGGTCGCCCTCGGACTCGGGCATGTCGAAGGGGGCGCGGTTGGTCTCGCCGACCATCGTGACGATGTAGATGATGAAGGAGACCGGCAGCAGCAGGATGTACCAGCGGTCGGCCTGCTGCTCGACGATCGCCGACGTCGACATCGACCCCGAGTAGAGGAACACGGAGGCGAAGGCGGCGCCCATGGCGATCTCGTAGGAGATCATCTGCGCGCACGAGCGCAGTCCGCCCAGCAGCGGGTACGTGGATCCGGAGCTCCAGCCGGCGAGGACGATGCCGTAGATGCCGATGGAGGCGACCGCGAGGATGTAGAGCAGCGCGATCGGCAGGTCGGTGAGCTGCATCGTGGTGCGCTGGCCGAAGATCGAGATCTCGTTGCCGGACGGCCCGAAGGGGATCACCGCGATCGCCATGAAGGCCGGGACGGCCGCGACGATCGGCGCGAGGACGTACACCGCCTTGTCGGCGCGTTTGACGACGACGTCTTCCTTGAGCATCAGCTTCACGCCGTCGGCGAGCGACTGGAGCATGCCCCAGGGGCCGTTCCGGTTGGGGCCGATGCGCAGCTGCATCCAGGCGACGATCTTGCGTTCCATCACGATGGCGATCAGCACCGTCACCATGAGGAAGGCGAAGCAGAACACCGCCTTGACGACGACCAGCCACCAGGGGTCGCGGCCGAACATCGAGAGGTCTTCAGCGGCGAAGTACGGGCTCATGCCTCCACCTCCTGGGGGGCCTCGCCGGCGGGTGAGGCCGGGCCGATGCGGACGAGGGAGCCGGGCAGCGCCCCGGTGTCGGAGGCGACGCCGCCGCCGGTGGAGTTCAGCGGGAGCCACACCACGCGGTCGGGCATCTCGGTGACGTCCAGGGTCAGTTCGACCGTCCCCGCGGGGCCGGTCACGGCGAGCGGGTCGCCGTGCCCGACGCCGACCTCGGCGGCCGTGGCGGCCGACAGGCGCGCGTACGCGGCGTGCCGGGTGCCGGCGAGGGCCTCGTCGCCCTGCTGCAGGAGCCCCTGGTCCAGCAGCAGGCGGTGTCCCGCGAGCACCGCCTCCCCGGCGGCCGGCCGGGGCAGTGTGCCCGCGGTCTCCACCGGTCCGGTGGCCCGCGGGCCGTCCCAGACGCCGAGCCGTTCGATCTCCGCGCGGGTGGTGCGCAGGTCCGGCAGGCCCAGGTGCACGTCCATGGCGTCGGCGAGCATCTGGAGCACGCGGGCGTCGGACGGCGGGAGGGTGCGGGTCATCTGCTCGGGCTTGAGCGCCGATTCGAAGGGCCGGACCCTGCCCTCCCAGTTGAGGAAGGCGCCGGCCTTCTCGACGACGGCCGCGACCGGCAGGACCACGTCGGCGAGTTCGGTGACCTCGCTGGGCCTCAGCTCCAGCGAGACCACGAACCCGGCCTCGGCGAGCGCCGCACGCGCGCGTGCCGGGTCGGGCAGGTCGGCGACCTCGACGCCGGCGACCAGCAGCGCCTGCAGTTCGCCGGTCGCGGCGGCCTCGACGATCTCGCCGGTGTCGCGGCCGTAGCGGTGCGGGAGGGCGGCGACGCCCCAGACGGCGGCGACCTCCTCCCGCGCGCGCGGGTCGGTCGCCGGGCGTCCGCCCGGCAGCAGCGAGGGCAGCGCGCCCGCCTCGACGGCGCCCCGCTCCCCGGCGCGCCGGGGAATCCACACCAGCCGGGCGCCGGTCGCGGCGGCGATCCGCGCGGCGGCGGTCGGGCCGCCCTCGACGGCGGCGATCCGCTCGCCGACGACGATCACCGCGCCCTCGGCCCGCAGCGCTTCGGCGGCCTCGGCTCCGTCGCCCTCCAGGCCGACCCCGCTCGCGAGCGCGTCGAGCCATTCGGTCTCGGTGCCGGGAGCCGCCGGCAGCAGCGTGCCGCCGGCCTTCCGCAGTCCGCGGGTGGCGTGCGTGGCCAGCGAGAAGGTCCGCTGCCCGTGCGTGCGCCAGGCCTTGCGCAGCCGCAGGAAGACGCCGGGCGCCTCCTCCTCCGACTCGAACCCGACCAGCAGGACGGCGGGCGCCTTCTCCAGCGAGGAGTGGGTGACGCCGCCCCCGGCGTCCGCGCCGGACGCGCCCCCGAGGTCGTGTCCGCGGCCCGCGACCCGCGCGGCGAGGAAGTCGGCCTCCTCGGCGCTGTGCACGCGCGCGCGGAAGTCGATGTCGTTGGTGGCGAGGGCGACGCGCGCGAACTTGCTGTACGCGTAGGCGTCCTCGACGGTGAGCCGGCCGCCGGTCAGGACGCCGGTGCGGCCGCGGGAGGCCAGCAGGCCCTGGGCCGCGATCCGCAGCGCGTCGGTCCAGGAGGCGGGCTCCAGGTCACCCTCGGCGTTGCGCACGAGCGGGGTCCCCAGCCGGTCCCGCTGCTGCGCGTACCGGAACCCGAAGCGGCCCTTGTCGCACATCCACTCCTCGTTGACCTCGGGGTCGTGGGCGGCGAGCCGCCGCATGACCTTGCCGCGCCGGTGGTCGGTGCGGGTGGCGCAGCCGCTGGAGCAGTGCTCGCACACCGACGGCGAGGAGACCAGGTCGAAGGGGCGGGAGCGGAACCGGTAGGCCGCCGAGGTGAGGGCGCCGACCGGGCAGATCTGGATGGTGTTGCCGGAGAAGTACGACTCGAAGGGGTCGCCCTCGCCGGTGCCGATCTGCTGGAGCGCGCCCCGCTCGACCATCTCGATCATCGGATCGCCCGCGATCTGGTTCGAGAACCGGGTGCAGCGGGCGCACAGCACGCACCGTTCGCGGTCCAGCAGCACCTGGGTGGAGATCGGGACGGGCTTCTCGTAGGTCCGCTTCTTGCCGTCGAAGCGGGACTCGGGATTGCCGTGCGACATCGCCTGGTTCTGCAGCGGGCACTCGCCGCCCTTGTCGCAGACCGGGCAGTCCAGCGGGTGGTTGATGAGCAGCAGCTCCATCACCCCGTGCTGGGCCTTCTCCGCGACGGGTGAGGTCAGGTGGGTCTTCACCACCATCCCGTCGGTGCAGGTGATGGTGCAGGAGGCCATGGGCTTGCGCTGGCCCTCGACCTCGACGATGCACTGGCGGCAGGCGCCGGCCGGGTCGAGGAGCGGGTGGTCGCAGAACCGGGGGATCTCGATGCCGAGCTGTTCGGCGGCCCGGATGACCAGGGTGCCCTTGGGCACGCTGATCTCGGCTCCGTCGATCGTCAGCGTGACGAGGTCCTCCGGCGGGAGGGCCGCCTCTCCCCCTCCCGAAGGGGCCTGGGTGGTCACGGTCATGCGTGCACCTCCGTGCGGTCGGCCCAGGCCGTCGACCTCGCGGGGTCGAAGGGACAGCCCCGGCCCGTGATGTGCTGCTCGTACTCCTCGCGGAAGTACTTGAGCGAGGAGAAGATCGGCGAGGCGGCGCCGTCGCCGAGGGCGCAGAACGCCTTGCCGTTGATGTTGTCGGCGATGTCGTTCAGCTTGTCGAGGTCGGACATCCGGCCCTTGCCGGCCTCGATGTCGCGCATCAGCTGCACCAGCCAGTACGTGCCCTCGCGGCAGGGCGTGCACTTGCCGCAGGACTCGTGGGCGTAGAACTCGGTCCAGCGGGTGACGGCCCGGACGACGCACGTGGTCTCGTCGAAGCACTGGAGGGCCTTGGTGCCGAGCATGGAGCCGGCGGCGCCCACTCCCTCGTAGTCGAGGGGGACGTCGAGGTGCTCGTCGGTGAACATCGGCGTCGAGGAGCCGCCCGGCGTCCAGAACTTCAGGCGGTGCCCCGGCCGCATGCCGCCGCTCATGTCGAGGAGCTGGCGCAGCGTGATGCCCATGGGCGCCTCGTACTGGCCGGGGCGCGCGACGTGGCCGCTGAGGGAGTAGAGCGTGAAGCCGGGCGACTTCTCGCTGCCCATCGACCGGAACCACTCCTTGCCCCGGTTCATGATGGTGGGAACCGAGGCGATCGACTCGACGTTGTTCACCACGGTGGGGCACGCGTAGAGGCCCGCGACGGCGGGGAAGGGGGGACGCAGCCGCGGCTGGCCGCGGCGGCCTTCGAGCGAGTCGAGCAGTGCGGTCTCCTCACCGCAGATGTACGCGCCGGCGCCCGCGTGCACGGTGAGTTCGAGGTCGAGTCCGCTGCCCAGCGCGTTCTTGCCGAGCAGGCCCGCCGCGTAGGCCTCGCGCACGGCCTCGTGCAGTCGCCGCAGCACGGGCACGACTTCGCCCCGCAGGTAGATGAAGGCGTGCGACGACCTGATGGCGTAGCAGGCGATGGCGATGCCCTCGATGAGGCTGTGCGGGTTCGCGAAGAGGAGGGGGATGTCCTTGCACGTCCCGGGTTCCGACTCGTCGGCGTTGACCACCAGGTAGTGCGGTTTCCCGTCTCCCTGGGGGATGAACTGCCATTTCATCCCCGTGGGGAAGCCGGCGCCCCCGCGCCCCCGCAGGCCGGACTCCTTGACGTACGCGATGACGTCGTCCGGTGACATGGCGAGCGCCTTGCGGAGCCCCTCGTACCCCTCGTGCCTCCGGTAGACGTCGAGCGTCCAGGACCTGTCCTCGTCCCAGAAGGCCGACAGCACGGGTGCGAGCAGCTTCTCCGGGCCGGTGTCCTTGAGTTCGGGTGCCAAGGTCATCACTCCCCCTCCTCGGCGGTGGGTCCGGCAAAACCGGAGGGGCGGGGCGGATCCTCTCCGTCACGGGCGGTGGTGGGCGACGGGTGGGCCGGGTCGGAGGCCGACGTGTCCTGCGGCGCGTCGTGCGAGCTGAGGTGCTCCGCCGGTGAGGGGTCGTGCGGCGGGGTGTCCCGGGACGCCTCGCCGCGCGGGTGCACCACGCGCGCGGGGGCGGCCTCCCCCTTGGCCAGCTTCAGGCCGGCCAGGGAGGCGGGTCCCGCGCTTCCCGTGGCGTCGACGGCGCCCTCCCGCTCGTCGGGGAAGCCGGCCAGGATCCGGGCGGTCTCCTTGAACGTGCACAGGGGCGCCCCGCGGGTGGGCGCCACCGGGCGGCCGGCCCGCAGGTCGTCGACGAGGCGTTTGGCGCTCTGCGGGTCCTGGTTGTCGAAGAACTCCCAGTTGACCATCACGACGGGCGCGAAGTCGCAGGCCGCGTTGCACTCGATGTGCTCGAGGGTGACCTTGCCGTCGTCGGTGGTCTCCCCGTTGCCGACGCCCAGGTGCTCCTGGAGCTCCTCGAAGATGGCGTCGCCGCCCATGACCGCGCACAGGGTGTTGGTGCACACCCCCACCTGGTAGTCGCCGCTCGGGCGGCGCCGGTACATGGAGTAGAAGGTGGCGACGGCGGTGACCTCGGCCGTGCTCAGGCCGAGCACGTCGGCGCAGAACCGCATCCCGGTGCGCGTGACGTGGCCCTCCTCCGCCTGCACCAGGTGCAGCAGCGGCAGGAGGGCGGACCGGGAGTCCGGGTAGCGGGCGACGATCTCGCGCGCGTCGGTCTCCAGCCGGGCCCGGACGTCGTCCGGGTAGGCGGGCGCGGGCAGTTGGGGCATGCCCAGGCCGACGCCGCGGCCCGAAGGTGTGGTGGTCACCGGTCGACGCCTCCCATCACGGGGTCGAGGGATGCCACGGCGACGATGACGTCGGCGACCTGGCCGCCCTCGCACATCGCCGCCATGGCCTGCAGGTTGGTGAAGGACGGGTCGCGGAAGTGGACCCGGAAGGGGCGGGTGCCGCCGTCGGAGACGACGTGCGCCCCGAGTTCGCCCTTGGGCGACTCGACCGCCGCGTACGCCTGTCCCGGCGGTACCCGGAATCCCTCGGTGACCAGCTTGAAGTGGTGGATCAGGGCCTCCATGGAGGTGCCCATGATCTTCTTGATGTGGTCGAGGGAGTTGCCCAGTCCGTCCGGGCCCATGGCGAGCTGGGCGGGCCAGGCGATCTTCTTGTCGGCGACCATGACCGGTCCGGGCTGGAGCCGGTCCAGGCACTGCTCGACGATGCGCAGCGACTGACGCATCTCCTCCAGCCGGATCAGGAAGCGTCCGTAGGAGTCGCAGGTGTCCGCGGTGGGCACCTCGAAGTCGTACGTCTCGTACCCGCAGTACGGCTGCGCCTTGCGCAGGTCGTGCGGCAGGCCGGTGGAGCGCAGGACCGGGCCGGTCGCCCCGAGGGCCATGCAGCCGGCCAGGTCCAGATAGCCGACGTCCTGCATGCGGGCCTTGAAGATGGGGTTCCCGGTGGCGAGCGCGTCGTACTCCGGGAGGTTCTTGCGCAGCTTCTTCACCAGCTCGCGGATCTGGTCCACGGCGCCGGGCGGCAGGTCCTGGGCGAGTCCGCCGGGGCGGATGTACGCGTGGTTCATCCGCAGGCCGGTGATGAGCTCGAAGGCGTCGAGAATGAGTTCACGATCACGGAATCCGTAGATCATGATCGTGGTGGCGCCGAGTTCCATGCCTCCGGTGGCGACGCACACCAGGTGGGAGGAGAGCCGGTTCAGCTCCATCAGGAGCACGCGGACGATCGAGGCGCGGTCGGGGATCTGGTCCTCGATGCCGAGGAGCTTCTCGACGCCGAGGCAGTACGCCGTCTCGTTGAAGAACGGCGTCAGGTAATCCATGCGCGTCACGAACGTGGTGCCCTGGGTCCAGTTCCGGTACTCGAGGTTCTTCTCGATGCCGGTGTGGAGGTAGCCGATGCCGCAGCGGGCCTCGGTGACCGTCTCGCCGTCGATCTCCAGGATCAGCCGGAGCACCCCGTGCGTGGACGGGTGCTGCGGGCCCATGTTGACGATGATGCGCTCGTCGTCGCTGCGCTGCGCCGTCTCGACGACCTCGTCCCAGTCGCCGCCGGTGACGGTGTAGACGGTGCCTTCCGTGGTCTCGCGCGCCGAGGCGGCGGAGGCCGCCGTCGTGTCCGAGCTGCTCATGAGTACGACCTCCGCTGGTCCGGAGCCGGGATCCGGGCGCCCTTGTACTCGACGGGGATGCCGCCGAGGGGGTAGTCCTTGCGCTGCGGGTGGCCCTGCCAGTCGTCCGGCATCAGGATCCGCGTCAGGGCCGGGTGACCGTCGAAGACGATGCCGAAGAAGTCGTACGTCTCGCGCTCGTGCCAGTCGTTCGTCGGGTAGACGGAGACCAGTGACGGGATGTGCGGATCCCCGTCGGGAACGCCGACCTCCAGGCGGATCAGCCGGTTGTGGGTGATCGACCGCAGGTGGTACACGGCGTGCAGCTCGCGGCCCTTGTCGTTCGGGTAGTGCACACCGCTGACGCCGGTGCACAGCTCGAAGCGGAGCGCGGGGTCGTCGCGCAGGGTCGTCGCGACCCGCACCAGGTGCTCGCGCTCGATGTGGAAGGTGAGTTCGCCGCGGTCGACGACCGTCTTCCCGATGGCGTTCCCGGGGAGCAGTCCCTGCTCCTCCAGCGCGCCCTCCAGCTCGTCGGCCACCTCGTCGAACCATCCCCCGTAGGGGCGGTTCGACGCTCCCGGGAGCCGGACCGAGCGGACCAGGCCGCCGTAACCGGAGGTGTCGCCGCCGTTGTTGGCGCCGAACATGCCGCGCTGGACGCGGATCTCCTCGCCCCCGTCGCCCCGCTGTCCGGGGAGGTTCTCGGCGGAGAGGTCCTTCTCGGGGTTCACGCCCTCGCCCGCGGTGCCGTGCGCGTCGCTCATCGCAGCAGCCCCTTCATCTCGATGGTGGGCAGGGCCTTGAGCGCCGCCTCCTCCGCCTCGCGGGCCGCCTCCTCGGCGTTCACGCCGAGCTTGCCGTTCTGCACCTTCTGGTGGAGCTTGAGGATGGCGTCCAGCAGCATCTCGGGGCGGGGCGGGCAGCCGGGCAGGTAGATGTCGACCGGGACGATGTGGTCGACGCCCTGCACGATCGCGTAGTTGTTGAACATGCCGCCCGACGAGGCGCAGACGCCCATGGAGATCACCCACTTGGGGTTCGGCATCTGGTCGTAGACCTGCCGCAGCACCGGCGCCATCTTCTGGCTGACCCGGCCGGCCACGATCATCAGGTCCGCCTGCCGCGGCGAGCCGCGGAAGACCTCCATGCCGAAGCGCGCCAGGTCGTAGCGGCCGGCGCCGGTGGTCATCATCTCGATGGCACAGCAGGCGAGTCCGAACGTGGCCGGGAACATGGACGACTTGCGCACCCAGCCCGCGGCCTGCTCGACGGTGGTCAGCAGGAAACCGCTCGGCAGTTTTTCTTCGAGTCCCATGGTCAAAGGCCCCTCAGTCCCATTCCAGCCCGCCGCGTCGCCACACGTAGGCGTAGGCGACGAAGACGGTGAGCACGAAGAGCAGCATCTCCACGAGCCCGAAGATCCCCAGGGCGTCGAAGCTGACGGCCCAGGGGTAGAGGAAGACGATCTCGATGTCGAAGACGATGAAGAGCATCGCCGTCAGGTAGTACTTGATGGGGAAGCGCCCGCCGCCGGCCGGCGTGGGGGTCGGTTCGATACCGCACTCGTAGGCCTCGAGCCTGGCGCGGTTGTACCGCTTCGGACCGATCAGCGTGGCCATGACCACGGAGAAGATCGCAAAGCCTGCCCCGAGGGCTCCCAGTACGAGGATGGGCGCATACGCGTTCACCGCTCCTCGCTCCTCTCAGTCGGCACTGACTGCTGGCGAGCCGGGCTCACTTGCCGCCCCACGCGTCCCACGAACCACGCCCGCCCCGGCGAAGATCGAGAACATGTGAAGCAGGTCACAAGCCCAACCGCTCCGCATCCTATGCCTGTGGGTCTGTGATCTGCGACACGGGATATCGCACAAGCTTTGTGATCTCCACCACCTGACGAACGATCATGAAGCCGGAGGAGCGGTGATCTTCGTACGCGAAGCGTTCGCACGGTCACCTGAAGTGACATTCCGCCGCATCGATGCAGGCCAGGGAGGCGTCTCCATATCAAGATGGTTCCTCTGCATGCAAATTGGTGCTGGACCCGATCGCTTGCTAGAGGACGCGTTCACACATCGGGGGAATCCGGGGCGCGATGTGGACGTGTGCACGCGTTCACGAAGTCCGAGCGCGGCGGACCCCGTACGGATCCGCCGGGGACGCGCCGGAGTCACCGCCGGGACCGTCGCCGTGGACCCGGGACGGGCCCGGGAAGGATTCCGGTGGCGGCCCCGGCGGTGCCCCCGGCCGTGGCCCCGGCGGCGATCACGGTGGCGGCCTCCGTCCGGCGCCCCGGCCGTCCGGGGATCCGCCGTGGACCCGGCCGCGGGCCGGACGCGGTCCACGGCCGGCCGGACCTCTTCCCGGGGCCCGGCCCTGGACGCCCCTCCGGCTCACCCCCGGGGGCCGGCCCCCGGG
>NZ_LIRG01000579.1:228-8562 GCF_001419695.1 Streptomyces prasinopilosus | reverse complement strand
CCTGGGCGCGCGCCCAGGCGCCCATGCCGGGGCCGGCCGCCCTGTGCCACGGCGACCTCCACCTCGGCCAGCTCGTCCGGACACCCGGGGCGCCCTGGCGGCTGATCGACGTCGACGACCTCGGCTCCGGCACCCCGGCCTGGGACCTCGGCCGTCCCGCCGCCTGGTTCGCCTGCGGGTTGCTGGCGCCGCAGGACTGGGAGCGCTTCCTGGACGCGTACCGGGCGGCGGGCGGGCCCGCCCTCGACGCCGCC
The DNA here is from genome assembly GCF_001419695.1 of Streptomyces prasinopilosus. GTDB lineage: Bacteria > Actinomycetota > Actinomycetes > Streptomycetales > Streptomycetaceae > Streptomyces > Streptomyces prasinopilosus. The sequence goes on along the minus strand of NZ_LIRG01000579.1, from coordinate 8,308 downwards.
GAAGACCCCTGGGCCGTCCTGGACGTGCCGGCCCGCGCCCTCACCGTGCAGACCGCCGCGCGGACGGTCACCAAGGCGGTGGCGGACGGACGGCCCCTGGACGAGGTGGACCACGCCCTGGTCGACGCCTGCCGGCGCATGGCCGCCGTACCGGTCGGACCGGCACACGAATCGACGAAGTAGGGTGCAACCGACCGCAGTCGGACGGAGTCTGTCCTGGAGATACCTGAAGCAGGTCCGACCGGCGAGGAGTTGAAGCGATCATGCAGTGTCCGAAGTGCCGTGCGCCGATGCACACCTACAACCGCAACGGTGTCCAGATCGAGCAGTGCAGCGGCTGCCGAGGGATCTTCCTCGACTACGGCGAGCTGGAGTCACTGACCCGGCTGGAGGCCCAGTGGTCCCAGCAGGCCGCGCCGCCGCCCCCCGCGCCCCCGCAGGCGTACCCGGCGGCGCCCCAGCCGGCGTGGGGCGCCCCGCACGGCGGCCACCACGGGAGCCACCCCTACGGCCACCACCGGAACAAGGGCTTCGGCCGCATGCTCTTCTCGTCCTGACGACGAAACCCCCGGCCGCTCGGGCGGCCGGGGGTTCCGGGTGAGGTGGACGATACTGGGATTGAACCAGTGACCTCTTCCGTGTCAGGGAAGCGCTCTCCCGCTGAGCTAATCGTCCTCGGGACCGCGATCGCTCCGAGGAGCGGACCGCGGGTGCTGCGTGCGCGATACTGGGATTGAACCAGTGACCTCTTCCGTGTCAGGGAAGCGCTCTCCCGCTGAGCTAATCGCGCGGGGGATCCGAAGATCCAGTGGACGATACTGGGATTGAACCAGTGACCTCTTCCGTGTCAGGGAAGCGCTCTCCCGCTGAGCTAATCGTCCATGGAGGTGGAGACGGGATTTGAACCCGTGTAGACGGCTTTGCAGGCCGTTGCCTCGCCTCTCGGCCACTCCACCAGGAGCGCAGGGGCCCGGGAGGCCCCCGATCCTTCGAGCGGACGACGAGGTTCGAACTCGCGACCTCAACCTTGGCAAGGTTGCGCTCTACCAACTGAGCTACGTCCGCCTGCCGGTCCGGTCCGCTTGCGCGTCCCGGCGACGTGGTGAACTCTAGCGGATTCCGGGGCCAGTACAAAAACCCGTTTGCGCAGCGTGCTGCGCTGCGCCCGCTCACGGACACGGCCGGGTGACCCCGGCGGCCCCCGCCATAGACTCGACGACGTGCTCGATCTCCCGCCCCTCGCCCGCTTCGGCAGCCGCGTCGCGACCGGTCTCCTCGATGTCACCGACGACCCGGCGGCCCTGGACTCGCAGGGCTTCTGGGCCGTCTGCGCGGACTTCGAGGGCCGTCTGACCTGCGCGCGCTTCCGCGACGTCCGTGAGCAGCCGGTGCCCGCGCCGGTGCCGGGCGGCTGGCGCGGGCCGGCCGCCGGTGACTGGACGTCCTCCCTGGACCACGCCGCGTACGTGGCCGGCGTGCGGCGCGTCCGCGAGCACATAGCCGCCGGGGAGGTGTACCAGGCCAACCTCTGCCGGGTGCTGTCCGCACCCGTTCCGGCCGGTGCCGACGTGGACGCCCTCACCGCCCTGCTGGCCCGCGGCAACCCGGCACCCTACGCAGGAACGATCCGCCTGCCGGGGCACGGCGTGGAGATCGCCACCGCCTCGCCCGAACTCTTCCTGAGCCGCGCGGGACGCGCCGTCGAGTCCGGGCCGATCAAGGGCACCGGCCGCACCGAGGCCGACCTCCTCGAGAAGGACCACGCCGAGAACGTGATGATCGTCGACCTGGTCCGCAACGACCTCGGCCGGGTCTGCGTCACCGGCAGCGTCACGGTGCCCGACCTGTGCGCCGTCGAGAAGCACCCGGGGCTGGTGCACCTGGTGTCCACGGTGCGCGGCGAGCTGCGGCCCGGGGCCGGCTGGCCCGAGCTGTTCGCCGCCGCGTTCCCGCCCGGCTCCGTCACCGGCGCGCCCAAGTCCAGCGCCCTGCGGATCATCGACGCCCTGGAGCCGGTGCCCCGGGGTCCCTACTGCGGCGGCATCGGCTGGGTCGACGCCGACCGGGGCACCGCCGGGCTGGCGGTGGGCATCCGCACCTTCTGGATCGACCGGGAGCCGGACGGCGGCGCCGTGCTCCGGTTCGGCACCGGCGCCGGCATCACCTGGGGTTCCGACCCGGAGGGGGAGTGGCGGGAGACCGAACTGAAGGCGTCCCGGCTGCTCGCGGTAGCGTCGGGCGGGCACGAAGTGAGCGAAGGGACCCTGAGGTGAAGATCTGGCTCGACGGCGGGCTGCAGGACACCGAGTCCGCCCGCGTCTCCGTCTTCGACCACGGACTGACCGTGGGCGACGGCATCTTCGAGACGGTGAAGACCGTGAACGGCAGGCCGTTCGCGCTGACCCGGCATCTCGACCGGCTGACCCGTTCCGCCCGGGGCCTCGGCCTGCCCGAACCCGACCTCGACGAGGTCCGCCGCGCCTGCGAGGCCGTCATCGAGGCCAACCCGATGCCGCTCGGCCGGCTGCGCATCACCTTCACCGGCGGCCACGGCCCCCTCGGCTCCGACCGGGGAGAACACGGCCCGACCCTCGTCGTCGCCCTGGGCGACACCGGCCGCCGTCCCGACTCCACCGCCGTGATCACCGTCCCCTGGACCCGCAACGAACGCGGGGCGCTCACCGGCCTGAAGACCACCTCCTACGCCGAGAACGTGGTCGCCCTCGCCCGCGCCCGCGAACAGGGCGCCTCGGAGGCGCTGTTCGGCAACACGCTCGGCCGGCTCTGCGAGGGCACGGGGTCCAACGTCTTCGTCGTCCTGGACGGCGAGATCCACACCCCGCCGCTCGCCTCCGGCTGCCTCGCGGGCATCACCCGGGCGCTGGCCGTCGAATGGACCGGTGCCGCCGAGACCGATCTGCCGATGGACGTCCTCCAGCGTGCCGACGAGGTCTTCCTCACCTCCACCCTGCGGGACGTGCAGGCCGTGCGGCGCGTCGACGACCGCGAACTGCCCGGTGCCCCGGGCCCGGTGACGGCCAAGGCCATGCGGATCTTCGACGAGCACGCGACGGCCGACCTCGATCCGTGACGGGGGCGGATGCGGGTCGGTGCGTGACATCCGGCTGATCCGGGTGGCCGCGCGGGTAGGACATCGGTGTGACCACGACCCTGCGGCCGGCCGAGCCGCTCCAGCAGAATCCCGACGGCACGCGCTCCCGCCGCTACCGGGTGTGCGTCAACAGCCGTCCCGTCGGACGCATACACATCGGTACGCATCCCGTCTTCGGTGAGGCGGTGGCCCGGATCATGAGCCTGCGCATCGACGAGCCGGACCGCGGGCGCGGCCGGGGCACGGTGGCCGCACTCGCCGCCGAGGAGATCGTCCGCGGCTGGGGCTGCCGCCGCATCGAGGCCACGGTCCCCGCCGAAGCCGAAGCCGAAGCCGAAGGGGCGGAGGCGGGGGCGGCCGGGTCCGGCGCCCCTGCCGGGCCCGCGCTCCGCCTCGCCACCGCGCTCGGCTACGTCGTGCGCAACTACGCCATGGAGAAGGCGTTGGGGGACGTCCCGCCCGCCCTGCCGGAAGGCAGCCGCGGACGGCCGATGACCGACGCCGAGTTCGGCCCCTGGTCGGCCAGGAGCGAGGCGGAGTACGCGCGGGACTGGATCGAGCGCGGTGTGCCGGAGACCGAGGCGCGGGCCAAGGCGGCCAAGGACCACGCCGACCTGCTCCCCGACGGGAGGGCTTCGAGGAACATGCTCTTCAGCGTCCTCGAGCACGAGGACACACCCGTGGGCACGCTGTGGCTCGCGCTCCGCACGGAGCAGGCGTACGTGTTCGACGTCGAGGTCGATGCCGCGCACCGGGGCCGGGGGCACGGACGGTCCCTCATGCTGCTCGCCGAGGCGCAGGCGATCGCCGCGGGCAGACGCGCCATCGGTCTCAACGTCTTCACGGACAACACCCCGGCGGAGCGGCTCTACGCGTCGCTCGGCTACGGGACGACGCGGTACGCGATGTACAAGCACCTGCTGTAGGGGGAGGAGGGGCGCGCCCCCGGGTCAGCCGTCCTGCCCGGCGAGGAGCCGGTCCACGATCTCCTCGACGCGTTCACGCAGGCCTTCCTGGCTCTTGCCGCCGTCGAGACGCTCACCGTCGATGACGTAGGTCGGGGTGCCGGTCACCCCGATCGCCTTGCCCTCGGCCTGGTCGGCGTCCACGATCAGGATGTGCCGGCCGTCGATCAGCGCGGTGTCGAACTCCTCGGCGTCCAGACCGAGTTCCCGGGCGACCTCGATCAGGAAGGGTTCTCCCGCACGGCTCAGTTCCTCGACCCGCCCCAGTACGGCCTCGGCGTAGGCCCAGCCCTGCCCCTGCTCGGCCGCCTCCTCGCAGGCCTGGGCGGCGGCGAAGGCGTGCTTGTGCTTCTCCAGGGGGAAGTGCCGCAGCCGCAGTTCCAGACGGTCGCCGTACCGGGCGCGCAGGGCGCGGAGATCGTCGAGGGCGTCACGGCAGTCCGGGCACTGCAGCTCGCACCACACGTCGAGTACGGGGGCGGCGGCGCGGGCGGGGGAGGAGTCACTCATGACCGACAGTCTTCCAGCCCCGTGCCGCGGCACCCAATCGGACCCGTCGTCCGCCCGGCCTCCCGGGGGCCGTCATGTGGATCATGCCGCATCGGGCATCGGGCATCGGGCATTGGTCCTTGGGCGCCGGGCCCACGGGACCGGGCCGGGACTCGCGAGCCCCGGCGTGATCCGAACGGCAGGCCCCGGGGGGAGTACGCCGCACCGGCACCTGCGGAGGAGCCGACCCGGAGATGTCCCTGATCTGCGGCTGCGGCGTGGCTCGGCAGGGGGCGGAAGGTGCAGGATGGAAGGGACGAAGTGCCCGATGCCACCGAACCCCGCCTGGAGGGCCGGATGATTGCCGAGACCGTCTGCTCCGCCGTGTCCGCGGCAGGCCTGGGCATCGCGCTGGTCACGGCCTACCGCAAGCGCTTCCTCACCGCGACCCGCATCGCCGCCTACGCGCTCGTTCCCATCGCCCTGGTGATGACCGGTGTCGTCGAGTGGCTGGCCGGCACGGCCTTCAGTCCCACGGCCTGGGCGGGCTTCGGGCTGCTGGGCCTTTCCTGGGTGCTGTTCATGACCACCCGCGCGGTGGAGCGCCGGCGCGGCGGCACCCGCCAGGAGCGGAAGGAACGCAAGCAGCAGCGCCGGGCGGCCGGCGCACCCGCACAGCCCGGCACGGTCGCCCCCACGGCCCCGGCTCCCTCCCTGGGGTCCGGCTCCCGCCCGGCGGCCCGTCCCGCGGCCGCGCCCAAGAGCGACGACGACTTCAGCGACATCGAGGCGATCCTCAAGAAGCACGGCATATGAAGCCGGCCCGGGCGGGGACGCCGCACCGCGAGTGACGCGGGGTGACGCGGGAGCGGAGGGCGAGAGGCCGAAGCGTCACAGAGGGTCCCGGAGTGTGCGCGAACGATCACGACTCGGACGAGAGGGCGCGGGAATCGTGCCCTCGTGTTCAGTCCGGGAGTGGTGATCGCGTCGGGCACTCCCGATGCGTCATGATCCCCGCGAGATGCTGGACACGACACAGAGCGAGGCCGCGCCGCAGCAGGACGAGCCGCGCGGATGCCTCTTCGCCCTTTCCCAGCCACCGCTGATGATCTTCCTTGCGGTGATCGGGTGTCTGCTGCTCACGGCCGCCCTGCACGACCTGCTCTGGCTGTGAGCCGTACCCGCGGTACCCGGCGCCACCCGTCGGGACCGCGTCGGCACGGCATCGCCGGGCAGCCCGCCCCGGGTGACCGGCTCACGCGGCACGGCAGACCCGGCCCGGAGGGAGGCCCCGTCGCCTCCGCTCAGCCCGCCGCCTCCTTGCGTCGTGCGCGGTACGCGGCGACGTGCAGGCGGTTGCCGCAGGTGCGGCTGTCGCAGTAGCGGCGGGAGCGGTTGCGGGAGAGGTCGACGAAGGCGTGCCGGCAGTCCGGGGCCTCGCAGCGCCGCAGTCGTTCCTGCTCACCGGCGACCACGAAGAACGCCAGTGCCATCCCGCAGTCCGCCGCCAGGTGATCGGCGACCGAGGCACCGGGGGCGAAGTAGTGCACGTGCCAGTCGTAACCGTCGTGATCGGTGAGCCGGGGCGTGGTGCCCGCGGCCGCGACCAGCTCGTTGATCAGCTTGGCGGCGCTGTGCGCGTCGGGGGCGGCGAAGACCGAGGCGAACCGTCCGCGGATCCTGCGCACCGCCGACAGGTCGAACTCCGTGAGGACCCCGACCTCGCTGACCTCGTGGCTGCGCACGAAGGCCTCGAGAGCCGGGACGTCCGGCAGCCCGTCCGGTGCCGAGTCGTCCTCCGGCGCGGAGTTCACCAGATCCACCACGGTGTCCAGCGCGCACCGGGTGTCGTGGGTGATCAGCACGATTCGCTCCCTGGCCTGAGGGTCGGGCGGGCGCCCGCCGATGCTGGCCGATGGTAGTGGCTTCCGCGACCCCGTGAGCGCCCTCGCTCGCACGCGGCTCCGGAAGCCGCGGGGGAGCGGTCCCGCCGGGAGTCCGTGCCGGAGCTCCCGCGCAGCACAACGGCGCCGCCCGCGGTGTCCCGCGGCGTCGGCGCCGTTGCGTGCCGTTGTACGGCTGTCAGGGCCCGAGCCGTCACCCCGAGTCGACGGCGTCGGGCAGCTTGGTGAACCCTCGCCTAGCTTTCCGCCAGGATGTGCGAGAGCTCCTGATCGAGATCGAAGTGCCGGTGCTCCGTGCCGGGAGGCACGGCGGCGTCCGTACGCTTCAGGAAGGACTCCAGAGCCCGTGCCGGGGCCTCGAGCAGAGCCTCTCCCTCCGGAGAGCTCAGGGCGATGCAGACGACGCCCTGACCGTGACTGCGCGACGGCCAGACGCGGACGTCGCCGGTGCCCGTGGGGCGGTGGAGCCCCTCGGCGAGGAGGTCGCGGGCGAACACCCACTCGACGGTTTCCTCGGCTCCGGTATGGAAGGTGGCGTGCACGGCGTAGGGGTCGGCCGTGTCGTACCGCAGGCCTGCGGGGACAGGCAGGGAGGACTCGCTCGACACAACGAGGCGCAGGTGCAGCTCGCAGCTGACCGTGGTGTTCATAAGCGCCAGGGCCTTTCGCTCAGTGTGCGCTCGGGGATTCGCACGTCGGCGAAATCGACATGCCACCTACGGTGCCGTTGTAAACCCCTCTGCGTGCTTTGCATGGGTTTACGTAACTCAACCGGCCGAAAGGTCGTTCGCGAACTGAGCCCGTTCCGGTGAAGTAGACGGCTCCGGTAGTGTTTGGCCGTATGAACACGGGGAGTGACACACCCGGCGAGGCGGCCATGACGGCGGATCGAGCGGGGATGGACAGGGCTGACCAGGCATCGGACGAAAGGGCGCTGGGTTCCAGGGCGCCGGCCTTCGTCAAGGCGCGCCGCACCCTCCACCTGAGCTGGCAGGTGGGTGTCTTCGTCGTGGGACTCGCGGTCGTGATGGCCGGTGCCGCCATGCTGGTGCTCCCCGGGCCGGGCTGGGTGGTGATCTTCGGCGGCATGGCGATCTGGGCGACCGAGTTCGTCTGGGCCCAGCTGGTGCTCCGGTGGACCAAGCGCAAGGTCACCGAGGCGGCGCAGCGCGCGCTCGATCCCCGGGTGCGGCGCCGGAACCTCATCCTGACCACCGTCGCCCTCGTGACGGGGACCGTGCTGGCCGGGATCTACCTCTGGAAGTTCGGTCTCGTGATGCCCTGGAAGATCGAGAACCAGTGAGCCGGGGCGGAGGCGCGGCCGTCGTTCCCCCGCCCGTCACGGGTGCTCCCTCGGTCCCCGGCCCGTCACGGGCACTCCCTGACATGGGGTAATGTTCTTCCTGCGTCCGGGCGATTAGCTCAGTGGGAGAGCGCTTCGTTCACACCGAAGAGGTCACTGGTTCGAACCCAGTATCGCCCACCGGATCACGCCGCGGCCCGGCTCACCGACAGTGAGCCGAGCCGCGGCGCGTTCGTGTGTCACCGGCCGGCGCGCGGGTGCGCGGCGACGGAAAACCGCACGGTACCTCCACCCGGCGCACCGCGCC
>NZ_LIRG01000579.1:0-216 GCF_001419695.1 Streptomyces prasinopilosus | reverse complement strand
CCCGGCGGAGGGGTGCGAACCGCACGCGGCCCCTGTCCGGCTGGTGCGCCCATCAATTCCTGTCCGAGTCATTGACGCGCTCGCGGGTCCTCCGTACTTTGTGCCAGCAAGCGCTTACTTGAAACGATTCACGAGACGGATCGACGTCGCGGGGAGGCTCGTATGCAGCAGGGCGGGAATGCGGGGAGGCGGGCCGGGAGGCGGACGGTCCTCAAG
>NZ_LIRG01000578.1 GCF_001419695.1 Streptomyces prasinopilosus | reverse complement strand
AGGAGGGCGGGACGGCATGGCAGCAGGAGCCTTTCGAGAGCCGAAGGGCACTCCCGCGGTCGCCTACCGGGGGCGGTCCGCGTCGTTCCGTGGTGAGAGCACCCGACCTGACACAGCGGTAATGGGTCTCACCCCCTCGGCCGTCGGCGGCCGGGACCCTCCGCAGCCGGACCGCAACAGTACCCGACCACGGCACCCTGCGTCCGGTGCTTTTCCCGTGGTCGGTGAGGCCCCGGCGGGCGGGCCTGCGGGCGGCCGACCGGTGGTCGGGACGAGTGTGCGGGCGGTGCCGGGCACCCCGTACCGTTGAGGCCGGAACCACCTGAGCACCCCTCGCAACGGAATCGCCGATCACGTGAACATCACCCGCGGCTTCACCGGCCGCCCCCGCGTGCACAACCCCGGTCTGCCGCCCGGCCAGTACGACGCCGGCGACGAATGGCCCGTCCTCTCCGCCGAGGTCACGCCCGACCTCGCGCCCGCCGACTGGGCGCTGCGGATCGACGGGCTGGTGGCGCAGCCCCGCGCCTGGACCTGGGAGCAGGCCCGTGCCCTGCCGGCCTCGGCGTACGAGGGCGCGATCCACTGTGTGACGGGCTGGTCGAAGTTCGGGGTGCGGTTCGGGGGCGTCTCCCTGGACACCTTCTGGGACGCCGTCCGCCCCCACGGGTCCGCCACCCATGCCGTCGCCTACTCGCACACCGGCTACACGGCGAACCTGCCGCTCGCGGACCTGACCGGCGGGCGGGCCTGGATCGCCTGGGAGTACGACGGCCGGCCGCTCACGCCCGAGCACGGCGGCCCGGTCCGGCTGGTCGTGCCCCACCTGTACTTCTGGAAGAGCGTCAAGTGGATCGCGGGCCTGCGGCTCCTCGACCACGACGAGCCGGGGTTCTGGGAGAGCAACGGCTACCACCCGCGGGGCAATCCCTGGGAGGAACAGCGGTACTCCGGTGACGGGGACGACGGGCATGACTGAGGTGACCGAGCGGGCCGCCCGGCCGCGGGGGGCCGGGGACCGGGGGGCGCAGTCCGCGCCGGCCCCGTTCGCCCCTCCGACCCGGTTCGCCGTGCCCGGACGCGTCGGGGTGAGCGAGCGGACGGCGTCGGTGTGGCGCACGGCGACCCTGACCGGCATCCGCCGCGAGACCCCGCGCGCCGCGACCTTCCGCTTCGCCGTGCCCGGCTGGCCGGGGCACGTGCCCGGCCAGCACCTGCTGCTGCGGCTGACCGCCGAGGACGGCTATGTGGCCCAGCGCCACTATTCGATCGCGTCCGCGCCGGACGACTCCGGGCACATCGAGCTGACCCTGGACCACGTGGCGGGCGGCGAGGTGTCGGGCTGGTTCCACTCGGTGGCCCGGCCCGGTGACCGGGTCGAGGTGCGCGGCCCGCTGAGCGGCTTCTTCGCCTGGCCGGGCGACCGGCCGGCGCTGCTGCTGGGCGCCGGCTCGGGCGTGGTCCCGCTGATGTCGATGGTGCGGCACCACAGGGCCCGCGGTCTGTCGCTGCCCCTGCGGCTGCTGGTGTCGGCGCGCAGTCCCGAGGAGCTGATCTACGCGGGTGAGTTCGGCGCGGAGACCCTGCGGGTGTTCACCCGGAGCGCGCCGGAGGGCACGGCCGTCGGACGCATGACGGCCGCACACGTGGCGCCACTCCTGGCCGAAGCCCCTCCGCATGGGTGGGAGGCCTATGTGTGCGGTTCCAACTCCTTTGCCGAACACGCCTCCAGGCTGCTCGTCGCGGCCGGACAGCCCGTGGACCGCATCCGTATCGAGCGCTTCGGCTGACCCGCACCGCTCCCCGGGGCGGCACCGCCTCCGCCGCGCCGAGGGCGGACCGCGCCGGGGCGGCCGGACCGCCGTCCCGGGGCCGGTCGAACCGCCGTTCCGGACCCGGTGACAGCAAACGCTTTCCACGCCCTTTACCTGCACCTCTCCCTTTTCGCGTAGGCGCGGTCCGGGTCCGGTCCAGGGTCTGGCGGGCGCTCCGGCGGCCCGCGTACGGTGTTGATCGCTTCGTACTGCTCCGGCGCAAAGGCGGTCCCTCATGCCCCTGTTCGACCTTCCCCTCGACGAACTGCGCGAGTACCGGAGCGCGTCCACGGCACCGGAGGACTTCGACGCGTTCTGGAGCGGGACCCTCGCACAGGCACGTGAACACGACCTGGCCGCCCGCTTCGAGCCGGTCGACACGGGTCTGTCCACGGTGCGGGTCCTCGACGTGACGTTCGCCGGGTTCGGGGGCCATCCGGTCAAGGGCTGGCTGACGCTGCCGGCCGGGGCCGGGGCACCGCTGCCGCTGGTCGTGCAGTTCATCGGTTACGGCGGTGGCCGCGGGCTGCCCCACGAGCACCTGCTGTGGGCCTCGACGGGCCGGGCGCACTTCGTAATGGACACCCGCGGCCAGGGCAGCGCCTGGGGCGGCGGCGGTGACACGGCGGACCCGGTGGGCGGCGCGCCCGCGTACCCCGGGTTCATGACGCGCGGCATCGACGCGCCCGAGAACTACTACTACCGCCGGGTGTTCACGGACGCGGTGCGCGCGGTGGAGGCCGCCCGCTCCCACCCCCTGGCCGACGCGGCGCGCACCGCGGTCCTCGGCTCGAGCCAGGGCGGCGGCATCGCCCTCGCGGTGGGCGGGCTGGTCCCGGATCTCGCGGCGGTGGCCCCGGACGTGCCGTTCCTGTGCGACTTCCCGCGGGCGGTGACGCTGACCGACCGGCACCCGTACCGGGAGGTGGGCCTCCACCTCAGGACGCACCGGGGACGCACCGGGGACGCCCTGCGCACCCTGTCCTACTTCGACGGCGTGCACTTCGCCGCGCGCGGTTCGGCACCCGCGCTGTTCTCGACGGGCCTGGAGGACCAGACCTGCCCGCCCTCGACGGTCTTCGCGGCGTTCAACGCCTGGGCGCACGGCGACAAGGCGATCGAGGTATACGACTTCAACGACCACGAGGGCGGCGGCCCCTTCCAGGAGGCGGCCCAGCTCCGCTGGATGCGCTCGTACGCCTGAGGGGCCGCACCGCGGACTTTCGGACAGGACGGCTGCGGCGGCTCCCGCGTCCCCTCCGGCCCCCGGGCCCCGGGGCCGGGAGCCGCCGCACCGGGCGCGCCCTCCCGCGCGGCACCGTGCGGCGGGCGCCGGCCCGGTCCCGTTTCGGCCGAACTCACGGACCACCCTTCCCTGCTGGTTTAGACCAATGGTAGGTGTGGTGGCGCACCGAGCCCGCAACGCCACGGAACGTCACCCACAGGAGGCGCGGCATGGCCCGCACCACCCCGCACCATCCTCCGCACGACCCTTCACCGGCCCCTCCCTGTC
>NZ_LIRG01000577.1 GCF_001419695.1 Streptomyces prasinopilosus | reverse complement strand
GTACGTGGATCACGCCGGAGCTCCGGCCTCCGGCGTGATCCACGTACGCACCCGGCTCACCGCCGACTTCACGGTGGTCTCCAACGCCCTCGCCCAGCGGCGCGGCAGCGCGGTCACCCTCGGCGTGGCGGTCTACATCCTCTCCCTGCCCACCGGCTCCCGCGTGTCCATCGCGGCCCTGTGCGCGCACTTCAGCGAGGGCGAGATCCTGATCTCCCGGGCCCTGCGGGAGCTGGAGGCCGCGGGCTACCTGGAACGCCGGCGTGAGCGCCTGTCCTCCGGGCGGATCCGCACCCGGACGTACTTCTACGACGTCCCCGGCGGCGCGCCGCGGCCGGACCCGGACGCCTCTCCGGAACCGCCGAAGCCGTCCCGGCCCCGACACCGGAAGTCGCCCGTCGCCCAGCGCACCCCGTCCTCGTCCTCATCGGTGACGGTCACGGAAGCGGCATCCGTTCCCGCTCCGGGCCGGCCGGAGGAGCCGGCGGCGCTCTCCGACGCCGATCCGCGGGCGGTCGCCGTGCTGGCCTCGCTCCGCCGCGTCGATCCGCGGCTCCTGCTGTCCGAGCGGGAGGCCGCGCGGCTGGCGCCGGCCGTCGGGCAGTGGCTCGCGGCGGGTGTCGCGCCCTCCCGGATCACCGCACACCTCACGGCACGGCTCCCCGACCACTTCCTGGCCCGCCCGGCGGCCATCCTCGCCTTCCGCCTCCGGGAAACGCCCCTGCCCGCACCCCCTCCGGCACCGCTGCCGTCGTTCGCCGAACGCCCTGACCTCCTGCCGTTCCAGACCTGCGACGGCTGCGAACGCGCCTTCCGCGCACCGGAACCCGGGCAGCGCTGCCGGGACTGCCGGGGCCGTCTCGTCCAGGGCCCTCTTCGTGCGGCCGGCTGAGCCGATGGGTGGGTGTGTGAGCGGCCCCCGGACGGCACACTTGGTGTGTGACGATGCGAAACCCGGCAGCGGACTCGACGGACGGAGGAGGTGGGGTATGGCCGACCGGTTCAAGGACGGGCTTCTGACTCCCACGGAAACAGCCTCCTACCTGGAAATCCCGCAGTCGACGCTCCTCTCCTGGCTGAAGAGCAGGGCCGCCGGGGCACCGCTGGTCCACCAGGTCGAACCACTGGGCAAGGGGCAGCCCTCGGTACCGTTCATCGCGGTGGCCGAGGCGCACGTCCTCCGTTCCCTCCGCACCCTGGGGCTGCGGATGAGCGAGATCAGGGAAGCCGCCACCGCCGTCCGGGACGCCTTCGGCACCCCTTACGGCCTCGTGTCCAAGCGGATCGCGACGGACGGCGTGGACATCTTCGTCGAGCATGGGCTGGGGGATCTCCGCCGGGCCCGGGACGGTCAGGCCCCCATCCACGAGGTGGTCTCCGGCTACCTCCGCTACCTGAACTGGGAGCCCGACGACGACTTCCCCTCCAGCCTGCGGCTCAGGCAGTACCCGGAGTCCGTCCCCGTCGTGATCGACCCGAGGTTCGGGCACGGGAGGCCCGTCGTGGCCGCCAACCGTGTCGCGGTCAAGGCCATCACCGATCTCTGGGAGGCCGGGGAGAGCGTCGAGGACATCGCGTACGACTTCGACATGACACCCGAGCAGGTCGACGTACTGTGCCGGGCAGTGGTGCGCCTTGCCGCCTGAGTTCTTCCTCGACCGCAATCTCGGACGTCGCGTCGCGGAAGGGCTGAGAGCGTGCGGCTGGACGGTTCACCGCATCGGGGACGTCTTCCCCGACGACGGACAGGATGTGGCCGACGAGGAGTGGATCACGCACGGTCTCGACCGAGCACGGGTGCCCCTCTCGAAGGACGGCCGGATCAAGAGCCGGGACCTGGAGATCCGGCCGGTCCTGGAGCGGGATGCGGTGCTCTTCTACCTCGACAACCAACAACTGCGCAGTGTCGAGATGGCCGAACGGCTCGACGCCCACCGCGGGACGATCCACCGGGCGGTGGGCAGGGGAGGTCCCGCGGCCTACGCCGTACGACGCGACCGCATCGAGCGCACCTGGCCGTGACGAGCGGACGGTCCGGGCCCGGCCCCGGACCGTCACGTCCCCGCAGCCACTCCCCCTCGCGGCGCATGCGAGCAAGTGCCCCCGACGACCCGGACGAGCACCACTGAGGACTTCCGGGAACGGATGCCGGCGGCGTCCCGGCTCGGCCGGGTCAGTACGTCCGGCGTCCGGGTCGGTCCGGTTCCTTCAGGTGTTCGGAGCACTCGGGGTTGTGGCAGGGGCCGGGGCGCCACACGGGCACGACGACCCCGAGCGTCTTGTGCCGCCCCCTCACCATCGTGGTCACCGGCTGCTTGCAGGCCGGGCAGACAAGCGCTCCCTGGGGACCGGTCTCGCGTTCCGCTTTACTCATTCTTTAATACTAGGCTTTTCGGGCGAAAGGGAACACCGGGGCGTGCGTGCTTCCTCCGGCGCCGATCAGTCCGCCGATCGGTCCGCCGATCAGTCCGCCGATCGGTCCGCCGATCAGTCCGCCGATCGGTCCGCCGATCAGTCCGCCGATCAGTCCGCCG
>NZ_LIRG01000576.1 GCF_001419695.1 Streptomyces prasinopilosus | reverse complement strand
CGGCGACCTCCTCGGCGGTGGCACGGGCGAGGTCGACCGCCTCGGCGCACAGACGGTCGGGGGTGCGGCTTCGCGTTGTCGCTGCGCTCACAGGTATCGCTTCTCTCCTACGCCGTCTCACGTGTGCGCCACTCCCAGCGCGGGGGCGGACGGAGCGGACCGCAGGACCGCGTCGACGTCCACGCCCCTTCGTGCTCGGGCGCGCCTCCATCCATTCTGCGGGATGGCTGAGATACGCACGCTACCTTCTCCCGTGCGTATGGCCTACACCGACGGTGGTTCTCGGGCCGCCGCGCGCCGCGATCCGCCCGGACCGCGGCACCCCGCACCGGCCGTCACCCGCCCGCCGCACCCACGTGCCGCACCGGCGTGGCGGGGACCCGGCGCAACGGGCGGCGGACGCGGCGCCGGTGCGGCGTTCCACCGGACAGCGGCACGCGCCGGAGCCGTCACCGCGGTGACGGGCACTACGCACCGCCGTATCGGGGCACTATGAACGTCGTGGCTACCGCGAGGACACCCCAGGGCGCCACCGGGACCGGTGAGGCGAACGGGGTCAGGGTGAAGGGAAAGGGCCGGCGCGCCGGGACGGGCCGACGCGTCGGGGAGGGCCGACGCACCGGGGAGGGCCGGACGGGGCGTCCGCTGCGGGCGCTCGGGCGCGGCCTGCGCTTCCCTGTGACCGGGACCGCGCGCGGGATCCGCCGCGCGACCCACGCGCACGGGGCCGGCGAGTCCGGGCTCGGCAAACTGATCGAACTGCACGGGGTGAACGGCGCCGGCGACGTCATGATCACCATCGCGCTCGCGTCGACCGTCTTCTTCTCCGTGCCCACGGACGAGGCCCGGGGCCGGGTCGCCCTCTACCTCGCCATCACGATGGCCCCGTTCACCCTCCTGGCCCCGGTGATCGGCCCTCTCCTCGACCGCCTCCCGCACGGCCGCCGGGCCGCGATGGCGGGCGCGATGTTCGCCCGCGCGGTCCTCGCCCTGGTGCTGTCCGGGGCGGTCGTCACCGGCAGCATCCAGCTGTATCCGGCCGCCCTCGGCGTGCTGGTCTCCTCGAAGGCGTACGGGGTGGTCAGAAGCGCCGTGGTGCCCCGGCTGCTGCCCCCCGCGTTCTCCCTGGTGAAGGCCAACTCGCGGGTCACCCTCGGCGGGCTGCTGGCCACCGGCGTCGCGGCCCCGATCGGCGCGGGCCTCCAGCAGATCGGGCCGCACTGGCCGTTGTACGGGGCGTTCGTCCTCTTCATGGCGGGGACGGTGCTGTCGTTCACGCTGCCGTCGAAGGTGGACTCCGCGAAGGGGGAGGGGACGGCGCTGCTCGCCGCGGACGAGACGCATCTGCACGGCCCGCACCTCAAGCCGGTCAAGCGGCCCGGCCTGCGCACGGTCGGCCCGGCCGTCACCCACGCGCTGGCCGCCAACGCGTCCATCCGCTGCCTGACCGGGTTCCTGATCTTCTTCCTCGCGTTCCTGCTGCGCGAGCACCCGATGACCGGGCAGAGCGCCGCCGTGTCCCTGGGGGTGGTGGGTGTGGCGGCGGGCGCCGGCAACGCGCTCGGCACGGCCGTCGGGGCGTCGCTGAGATCCCGGGCGCCGGAGATCATCATCGTGACGGTGGTCGCCTGCGTGGCCGCGGCGGCGGTCGCCGCGGCGGCGCTGTTCGGCGCGGTCGTGATCGCCTGCCTGGCCGCGGTCGCCGGGTTCGCGCAGGCACTGGCGAAACTGTCCCTGGACGCGCTGATCCAGCGGGACGTGCCCGAACTGGTCCGCACCTCGGCGTTCGCGCGCTCCGAGACCCTGCTCCAGGTGGCGTGGGTGCTCGGCGGGGCGGTCGGCATCGCGATGCCGCTGATCGGGTCGCTGGGCCTGGCGGTGGGCGCCGCGATCGTCGCCACGGGCTGGCTGACCACCGTGCGCGGCCTGCTCGGCTCGGCCCGGCACGGAAGGGGCACCGGACGCGCGCGCGTGGCGTGAGCCGGCCCGCCGTACCCCGGAGGCCCCGTATGCCGGAGGCCCCGTGCGTCGGGGCGCCGTACGGCCACGAGGGCGCTCCGCACGACGGGGACTCCGGCCGGCAGGGACTCCGCACGACGGGGACTCCGTCCGGCGGGGACCCCGCGCGGTGAGGCCCCCGTACGGCGGGGAGGCCGTGCGGCGACGGTGCGGCGCCCGCGCGGGTGGCGTAACGCTCCGGCCACGCCGTACCCCCGCATGGGGGGCCCGCGGGACGTGCCCGATAGCCTTTCTTCCATGACCACGTTGCCTCGCGGCGCAGCCGCTCCGAGTGCCCGCGCCGTGCGGCGCCGCCGTGCCGTCGCCACCGCCGGTGCCGTATCCGCCGGACTGCTCGTCCTGTCGGCCTGTGACAAGCCGACGGCGATCTCCACCCTCACCGTCGGCAGTTCCTCGGTGAGCTCCGAGGCGACCTGCGGGGGCCGCGGCGACGCGCTGAAGGCCGCCGACGTCACCAAGTGCCTGCAGGACAAGGGCGTCGAGGAGATCACGGTCGACCCGGACGAGACCGTGCGCTTCGGTGTCGACCCGGAGATCGCCGACAAGGGCTGGACCATCCTGATGAACGGCCAGCCGCTGACCGACCCCAGCACCAAGACGTACCGCACCATCCCCGGCAGCGTGTTCTTCAACGCCCAGTACGGCGCCCAGGGCAACTCGACCCTGGTGTCGGTCAAGGAGGGCGGGAGCAACGCCACGGGCCTGTGGTCCTTCCGGCTGAAGAAGGACACCTGATCGACCCGGGGCGCGGCCCGGGCGGTCCCGGCGCCTCCGCCCGCCCCGCGCACCGCGCCCGCACGGGGCCGGGGGCCCGGGGCGGCGTCCTCGTGGTCGCCGCGGTCCCCGCCGAGCGGGACGCGGTGACCGGGGCGTTCCCGGGTGCCCCGCGCGAGACCGCCCTGCCGGGGGTGACCGTGGTCGAGGTCGCCGACGGCCCGGACGTGCTCGCCGCCGGGGTCGGCCCGGCCCGCGCCGCCGCCTCCACGGCCACCGCCCTCACCGCCGCCGCCCTGGCCGGCCGCCCCTACGGCCTCGTCGTCTCGGCCGGGATCGCCGGCGGTTTCGCGCCGCACGCGCCGGTCGGCTCGCTCGTCGTCGCCGACGAGATCACCGTCGCCGACCTGGGTGCCGGGACGGCGGACGGCTTCCTGCCGGTGACCGCCCTCGGCTTCGGCACCGTCACCCACCTGCCCCCCGCCGCCCTGGTCCGGGACGCGGCCGCCGCGGCCGGCGCCCTCACCGGCGCCGTCCTCACCGTGTCGACGGTGACCGGCACCGCGGCCCGCGCCGCGGACCTCGTCGCCCTGCACCCCCGCGCGCTCGCCGAGGCCATGGAGGGCTTCGGGGTCGCCGAGGCCGCCGCCGCGCACGGTGTGCCCGTGCTGGAGATCCGGGCGGTGTCGAACCCCGTCGGCCCGCGCGACCGCGATGCCTGGCGCATCGGCGACGCCCTGACGGCCCTCACCGAGGGCTTCGGGAAGCTCGCACCCGTCCTGGAGAGTTGGAACCGGCATGACCAGTGAATCCCGCAAGCCCGGTGAGCCCGTCGAGTCCGTCCGATCCGGCGGACCCGGTGTGCCGCGGCGGTCCGCGACCGGCGGCCGGCCGCTGGACATCGCGTACTCCCCCTGCCCGAACGACACCTTCGTCTTCGACGCGCTCGCCCACGGCCGCGTCCCCGGCGCGCCCGCCCTCGACGTCACCTTCGCCGACATCGACGTCACCAACGGGATGGCCGAACGCGGCGAGTCCGACGTGCTGAAGGTGTCCTACGCGGCCCTGCCCTACGTCCTCGACGAGTACGCCCTGCTGCCCTGCGGGGGCGCGCTGGGCCGCGGCTGCGGCCCGCTGGTGCTGACGCGGGACGGGCGGCCCGGGGACCTGAGCGGGCGCACGGTCGCGGTGCCGAGCGAGAGGTCGACGGCGTACCTGCTCTTCCGCCTCTGGGCGGCGGACACCCTGCCCGGCCCGATCGGCGAGATCGTCGTCATGCCGTTCCACGAGATCATGCCGGCCGTGCGGGACGGGAAGGTCGACGCGGGACTCGTGATCCACGAGGCGCGCTTCACGTACCGGAACTACGGGCTGCACAAGCTCGCCGACATGGGCGAGCACTGGGAGCGGACCACCGGGCTGCCGATCCCGCTCGGCGCGATCATCGCCAAGCGGTCCCTCGGCCCCGAGACCCTGACCCTGCTCGCCGACGCGGTCCGCGCCTCCGTACGGGCCGCCTGGGACGACCCCGGGGCGACGCGCCCGTACGTCATGGAGCACGCCCAGGAGATGGACCCGGACGTCGCCGACCAGCACATCGGGCTGTACGTCAACGAGTTCACCGCCGACCTCGGCGAGGACGGCTACGCGGCGGTGCGGGGCCTGCTGACGCGCGCGGCGGCCGAGGGACTGGTACCGCCCCTCGGCCCGGACGCGCTGCGGTTCCCGTGACGGGACCGCCTCACACGTCCAGCTGGTCGGCGACGGCGCGCAGGAGTCCGGCGATCTGCTTGCCCGAGGTGCGTTCCGGGTAGCGGCCCCGCTCCAGCATCGGCGTGATGTTCTCCAGCAGGGTCGTCAGGTCCTGGACGATGGAGGCCAGCTCGTCGGGCTTCTTGCGCTGGGCGGCGGCGACCGACGGGGCCGGGTCGAGGACGGTCAGGGACAGGGCCTGGTCACCGCGCTGCCCCGCGACCACGCCGAACTCGACGCGCTGGCCCGGTTTCAGCGTCTCGAGTCCGGCGGGGAGGACCGAGGAATGGACGAAGACGTCACCGCCGTCGTCACGGGAGAGGAAGCCGAAGCCCTTCTCACTGTTGAACCACTTGACTTTGCCGGTAGGCACGTCTGTCCTCGTCCTCGTACTCGTCGGGAGACTGCTTCGGAAAACGGCTCTTGATAGCACTCGGGCGGGTCCCGGTGACCCGCCGCCACCAAGGCTAATGGTCTTCGGGCGGGTGACAAGACTGTCGCCGGGTTGTTCCCTCGGGCCAGGAACTACCCTGGTCGGGTGGCTGACAAAACCCAAGCGAATTCCCCGGCTCCCGGAGACGGCCTGGTCCGGGCCGGCGGCATCGTGTTCATCATCGGCGCCGTGGCCACTCTGGTCACGGTGGCCCCGTTGTTCCTCGGAATCGAGGCCTTTCCGACGTACATGTTCGTGCTGAGCATGCTCATGGGCGTCGGATTCCTGATGGCCGGCGCGGGCGTGCTGCGCTCGGCCGCGGCGGGACGCCGTCAGGCGCGCGCCGCCGGGGAGTAATCCGGGCTGTTCCCGTTCTCCCCGCCGTTACCGCCGTTCGCGTGGTGCGAGAACCAGCCGGGGAATTCCGTCAGGTCGGTGAGGACGACGTCCGCGCCCGCCGCCCGCAGTTCCGCGGGGTCGCAGGGGCCGGTGGCGACGGCGACGGACAGCGCGCCGGCGGCCCGCGCGCCGCGCACGTCGCCCACGTGGTCGCCGACGTACACCCCCGCGCCGTGCTCGCGCAGCGCCGACGCCTTCCGCTCGGCCCACAGGCCGCCGATCACGGCGTCCGGTGCGATGCCGAGGTGCGCCAGGTGCAGCCTGGCGTTCGGTTCGTGCTTCGCGGTGACGACGACGGCGCGCCCGCCCGCCTCGCGCACGGCGGTCACGGCCTCGTGGGCGCCGGGCAGCGCGGGCGTGGCGGCGATGGCGTACGCCGGGTACATCGCCCGGTACAGGTCCGCCACCTCGTCGATCCGCTCCGCCGGGAACCAGTGGGCCAGCTCGTCCGTCAGGGGCGGCCCCAAACGGGTGACCGCGAGGTCGGCGTCGATGGGGGTCCCGGTCCGCTCGGAGAGCGCCCGGTAGCAGGCGCGGATGCCGGGCCGGGAGTCGACGAGCGTCATGTCGAGGTCGAAGCCGACGGTGGGGGGAAACGCGGTGGTGGAGGCCATGCCTGCCATTGTGCCCAGCGCACGCAAATAACGGAGCGCACCTGTACGACGGGCCGCACGTACCTGCGGGGTCGCACGGTCATGACGGGCTGCACGGGCACGACGGGCCGCCGGCGTCGTGCCTCCGCTCAGCGGGGGCGCTGGGAGCGCCAGGTCAGGAACAGGGCCGAGGCGACGGCCGCGGCCCGGACCACCCAGGGCCAGGTCTCGGCGACGGCCTCGTCCATGGTGCCGTCGGCGAGACCTGGCCCTGGGTGG
>NZ_LIRG01000575.1 GCF_001419695.1 Streptomyces prasinopilosus | reverse complement strand
CTTGTGGGCGAAAGGGTGCCCGGTACCGCGCTCCCGGCGCGCCTCCCCATCGTGCCCGCGGTACCGGCCCCGGAGGGGACGTCACGCCGACAGGGGGAACTCCTCGCCCAGCGCGCGGAAGACGGCGGTGTTCAGGGCGAAGGCGCGCTTGCACTCGGCCACGATGCGCTGCTTCTCCAGGTCGTCCGCCCGGACGCCGTCGAGCAGTTCGCGGTACTCGCGCTTGAAGGCGGCGGGGTTGCGGATGCCCTCGAAGACGTAGAAGCGGACGCCGTCGCCCTTCCTCGGGAAGCCCCAGGTGCGCTCCGCCCTGTCGCGGATGATCTGGCCGCCGGAGAGGTCGCCGAGGTAGCGGGTGTAGTGGTGCGCGACGTAGCCCGCCGGCCACTCGGCCGCGCAGTGGGCGACGCGCTCCGCGTACGCCCGCGTGGCGGGCAGCGCCGTCAGCGTCGTGCGCCACCCTGGGCCGCGCAGGTGGGCCAGGTCCTGCTCCAGGGAGGGCAGGCGCAGCAGCTCCGGGCGGATGAAGGGGCCGGCCACCGGGTCCGGCGCCAGCCGCTCCGTGCCGGACTCCAGGGCCTCGTACACGAACCAGAGCTGCTCGGTGTAGCGCGCGTACGCGTCCATGCCCAGCCGGCCGCCGAGGAGGTCGCTCATGAACGTCGAGGTCTCCGCTTCCACGTGCTGCTCGTGGGAGGCGGTGCGGATGAGGGTCGAGAAGGAGTCCATGAATCCAGATCTTTTATGGTTAGGCTTACCTAAGTCAAGGGCTTGCCGACGCTGTGTCGGTACGTCCCTACCCCGTCGCGGAACGACGAAAGCCCGCCCTCCGGGGAGAACGGGCTTCGGGGCCGGGGACCCGGGCTCCGGGCCGCGGCCGTGGCTACGGCAGGGTCAGGATGTCCGCGCCGGTGTCCGTCACCACCAGGGTGTGCTCGAACTGCGCCGTCCGCCTGCGGTCCTTCGTCACGACCGTCCAGCCGTCGTCCCACATGTCGTACTCGTGCGTGCCCAGCGTCAGCATCGGCTCGATCGTGAACGTCATGCCGGGCTGGATGACCGTCGTCGCGTGCGGGCTGTCGTAGTGCGGGACGATCAGCCCGGAGTGGAACGAGCTGTTGATGCCGTGGCCGGTGAAGTCCCGGACCACCCCGTAGCCGAAGCGCTTGGCGTACGACTCGATGACCCGGCCGATGACGTTGATCTGCCGGCCCGGCCTGACGGCCTTGATCGCCCGGTTCAGCGACTCCCGGGTCCGCTCCACCAGCAGCCGGCTCTCCTCGTCCACGTCGCCCACCAGGTACGTGGCGTTGTTGTCGCCGTGCACCCCGCCGATGTACGCCGTCACGTCCAGGTTGACGATGTCGCCGTCGCGCAGCACCGTCGAGTCCGGGATGCCGTGGCAGATCACCTCGTTGACCGAGGTGCACAGCGACTTGGGGAAACCGCGGTACCCGAGCGTCGACGGGTAGGCGCCGTGGTCGCACATGTACTCGTGCGCCACCCGGTCCAGCTCGTCGGTGGTGACACCGGGCGCGATGAGCTTGGCGGCTTCCGCCATCGCGCGCGCCGCGATCCGCCCGGCGGTGCGCATCGCCTCCACGGTCTCGGGGGTCTGCACCTCCGGCCCGGTGTACGGCGCGGGGGCGGGCTTGCCCACGTACTCGGGACGGCGGATGTTCCCGGGCACGGAACGGGTGGGGGACAGCTCCCCTGGGATGAGCAGCGACTGGCCAGACATGCCGGCGAGTCTAATTCAGCGCTCACGGGGGACCATCTTCCGTGGCGAAAGGAGCCGGTCATGCCCCTGTTCAAGAAGCGGACGGTCGGAAAGCCGGGCGAGTGGTACTACTGCCTGGAACACCAGAAGGTCGAGGAAGGCCCGGACTGTCCCAACAAGGACCGCTTCGGTCCCTACACGAGCCGCGCCGAGGCCGAGCACGCCATGGCGACGGCCCGCGAGCGCAACCTCCAGTGGGAGAACGACCCCAAGTGGCACGACGCCCCCGAGGGCGAGGGCGACCGCAGGGGCGAGGCCTGAGCGCCGCATGACGGGCGGGCCCCCGCCCGCCCCCGCTACCAGCGGGCCGGGGGCGGGGCCGTCAGGAGGTCGGCCAGGTGGGACAGGCGGTCCCGGAAGCGGCGGCGGCCCCGCGGGGGCGGCAGGGCGTTCTCGCCGGCCGCCGCGCTGACCAGGTGCTGCACCGTGTCCAGGTCCAGTTCGGCGCCCGGCGGGACGGCCAGCGCCTCGTGGGCCAGCGCCGGCAGCTCGCCGTCGCCGGGGCCGAGGGCCAGCAGGGTCGCGCCGGCCCGGCGGGCGTCGGACACCCGCTCCAGCAGCGGGGCCGTGGGCTCTCCGGGCGCCACCACCAGCAGCGTCTCGCCCCGCCGCGCCGCCTCCAGCCGGCCGAGACCCACCGCCAGGTGGGCGGGGTCCGAGGGGCGCGCGTCGTGCCGTACGAGCGTCGGGGCCAGCTCCGGCGTGCCCGACCAGGCCGCCTCGTCCACCAGGTGCGCCGCCAGGTGCCACGGCTCGTACTCCGGCGTCCCCACCAGCAGCAGCCCGCCCCCGTGCGACACCACCGACCCCCTCAGGGCCCCCGCGAACCGCCGGGTGGCCCCCAGCCACTCGGTCCCGGCGAGCACGTCCCGCAGCAGCGCCACCCGTACGGCATCCATGGGGCGCACCCTGCCCCGGCCGGGCCCCGATCACGTGGGATCCGCTCCCGGTTCACCCGATCGTGAAAGGGCGGGGCAGCGCAGTGACGGCGCTCACGCGGGACCCGTGCGCACCGGAAACGGCCGCCCGCGCCCTTAGAGTCGGGCCATGACCTCCAGTACCCCCAGCGACAGCGCACAGCAGGCCGGAAAGACCCCCGCGCAGGCCGCAGATGCCCCCGCGAAGGCACCCGCCAAGGACCCCTGGGACCTGCCCGACGTCTCCGGGCTCGTCGTCGGCGTGCTCGGCGGAACCGGACCGCAGGGCAAGGGCCTCGCCTTCCGGCTCGCCAAGGCCGGCCAGAAGGTGATCATCGGTTCGCGCGCCGCCGAACGCGCCCGGACCGCCGCCGGGGAACTCGGCCACGGCGTCGAGGGCGCCGACAACGCCGAGACCGCCCGCCGCAGCGACATCGTGATCGTCGCCGTGCCCTGGGACGGCCACGGCAAGACCCTCGAGAGCCTGCGCGGGGAACTGGCCGGCAAGCTCGTCGTCGACTGCGTCAACCCGCTCGGCTTCGACAAGCAGGGCGCCTACGCGCTCAAGCCCGAGGAGGGCAGCGCCGCCCAGCAGGCCGCGGCCCTCCTCCCCGACTCCCGGGTCACCGCCGCCTTCCACCACCTGTCCGCGGTCCTGCTCCAGGACCCGGAGATCGACGAGATCGACACCGACGTGATGGTGCTCGGCGAGGTCCGCGCCGACGTGGAGATCGTGCAGGCCCTCGCCGGACGCATCCCCGGCATGCGCGGCATCTTCGCCGGCCGGCTGCGCAACGCCCACCAGGTGGAGTCCCTGGTCGCCAACCTGATCTCCGTCAACCGCCGCTACAAGGCACACGCCGGGCTCCGCGTGACGGACGTATGACCTCATGGGGGACACTGGACGGCGAAGCAGTGTCCCCCGACAGGAGTCCAGCCGCCATGCCCCGACTCGCCCTCTACGCCCTCATCGTCTGCCTCCTCGCCGTCGCCGCGGCCGTCGTGTCCTTCGTCCAGGGCAGCTGGCTGGGCGTCGTCTGGATCCTGCTCGCGGGGCTGTCGTCCAACATGACCTGGTACTACGTACGGCGGGGGAGGGCGGAGCGGCAGGCCGCCGCCGAGGCGGCGCGGGACGACCGGACCGCCACCGGCTGACCGGTCACGGGCCGGCCGGGCACCGGGCGACCGGCACGGGCCGGCCGCGGAGCGAGCGAGCACCGGTCGAGCCGTCCGCGGATCGACCGGTCGCGCGCCGCGGTCGCCCGCCGGCCGGTTCCCTCACGCGGTGACCGAGCAGAGCTCGTGCTCCCCCTGCCAGAAGCGGAACAGCTCCAGGCCGCAGTACGTCTCCAGCTCGTGGACGCCCAGGGCCGACAGGATCGAGTCGATCACGTCGAAGAACACGCCGTTCACCGCCGGCACCCACAGCAGCGCGAACACGAACAGCAGGCCGAACGGCGCGAACGGTTCCACCTGGCTCCGCAGGCTCCGCGACAGCCAGGGTTCGAGCACGCCGTAGCCGTCCAGGCCGGGAACCGGCAGGGAGTTCAGGATCGCGGCCGTCACCTGCAGCAGGGCCAGGAAGGCCAGCGCGAACCGGAAGGCGAGCGGCACGCCGTCCAGTGCGCCCAGCCAGAACGGCGCCGTGCACACGAGCGCGAACAGGACGTTCGTCAGCGGGCCCGCCGCCGAGATCAGGCTGTGCCGCCGGCGCCCCCGGATCCGGTGCCGCTCGATGAACACCGCCCCGCCCGGCAGACCGATCCCGCCCATGATCACGAACAGCACGGGGAGCACGACGCTGAGCAGGGCGTGGGTGTACTTCGCGGGGTTCAGCGTGAGGTAGCCCTTCGCGCCGATCGAGATGTCGCCACTGTGCAGCGCGGTGCGGGCGTGCGCGTACTCGTGCAGGCACAGCGAGACGATCCAGGCGGACGTCACGAACAGGAACACGGCGACACCCGGCTGCTCGGCGAACCCGGTCCAGGTGGCCCATCCCGTGACCGCCGTGACGGCCAGGATGCCCAGGAACACCGGGCTGATCCTCCGGTCGCCGTGACGGGTGGTGGCGGTGGTCATGGGACTCCCTGGACTGGACGGCCGGGCCGCGGCCCGGCCGTC
>NZ_LIRG01000574.1 GCF_001419695.1 Streptomyces prasinopilosus | reverse complement strand
TCGTCCCGCCGGCGGGACGACTCCGTCCCGTCGTCCTCGCCAGGCCGAGCGCCCCCGCGAGGACCAGGGCCAGGATGATGGCGATGACCATGACGTCACCGTCCTTTCGTTCCCCCGTGATGCGTCCCAGGCGACCCCCCGTGGGCGCCTCGCTCACGCGTGTGGACGGGAGATGCCCGATGCCCGCGCGGCCCAAAGCGGAGTTGAGCAAGTCCAGAGGTTCGGCGCAGGATGGCCGGCATGACCTCCAGCGCGCGTCCCCTCCTGAACCGCCGGCTCGCCGGGTTCGGGACCACGATCTTCGCCGAGATGTCCGCCCTGGCCCTGCGCACCGGCGCCATCAACCTGGGCCAGGGCTTCCCGGACACCGACGGCCCCGAGGAGGTCAGGGAGGCGGCGGTGCGGGCCCTGCGGGACGGCCGCGGCAACCAGTACCCGCCCGGCCCCGGCGTCCCCGAACTGCGCACCGCGATCGCCGCGCACCAGCGGCGCCGCTACGGCCTCGCCCTCGACCCCGACACGGAGGTCCTGGTCACCGCGGGCGCCACCGAGGCGATCGCCGCGTCGCTGCTCGCCCTGCTGGAGCCGGGTGACGAGGTGGTCGCCCTGGAGCCGTACTACGACTCGTACGCGGCCTGCGTCGCGATGGCGGGCGCCACCCGCGTGCCGGTCACCCTGCGCCCCCGCGGGGACCGCTTCCACCTCGACCTGGACGAACTGCGCGACGCCGTCACCGACCGCACCCGCCTGCTGCTGATCAACACCCCGCACAACCCGACCGGCACCGTCCTCACCCGTGAGGAGCTGGCCGCGATCGCCGGGCTGGCGGTGGAGCGCGACCTGCTGGTGGTGACGGACGAGGTGTACGAGCACCTGGTCTTCGACGACGCCGAGCACGTCCCCCTGGCGGGCTTCCCGGGCATGCGGGACCGCACGGTCACCATCTCCAGCGCCGGCAAGACCTTCTCCTTCACCGGCTGGAAGGTCGGCTGGGTGACGGGGACGCCCGAACTGGTGACGGCGGTCCGCTCGGCGAAGCAGTACCTGACGTACGTCTCCGCGGGCCCCTTCCAGTACGCGGTCGCCGAGGCCCTCGCGCTGCCGGACGCGTACTTCGACGCCTTCCGCGCCGACCACCGGCGCAAGCGCGACCTGCTCGCGGACGGCCTGCGCTCCGCCGGCTTCGAGGTCTACCGGCCCCGGGGCACGTACTTCATCACCGCCGACATCTCCCCCTTCGGCGAGAAGGACGCCTACGCCTTCTGCCGCGCCCTTCCCGAACGCTGCGGCGTCGTCGCCGTCCCCGTGTCCGTCTTCTACGACGACCCGGAAGCCGGCCGCGGCCAGGTCCGCTTCGCCTTCTGCAAGAAGGACGAGGTCCTCACCGAGGCCGCCGGCCGGCTGCGGCGCGCCGCGCCCTGAGCAAAGGGACCGGGCGGCGGGCCCGTGGGGGAAACGGGGGAGCCCGGCTCCGGGGCGGCCTGCGGGTCGCTTCCGGAGCCGGGCTCCTCCATGGGTACGCGCGTGCGCGGGCGGGAGGCCGGGGGCTTCCTACTGCTCGTCGTCCCCGGGCTTCTCCGCGTCGTCGATCTCCTGCTCCAGGCCGAGCTGCTCGACGAGCCACTTGTCGAACTCGATCGCGGCACGCACCCAGCTGACCGTCGAGGAGACGAAGTGCTCCAGGCTGACGCCCGTGCCGATCAGCATCTGGGCCTCGCCGATGAGGCGGACGGTGCCGTCGTCGTGGGTGTGGGTGTAGACCTTGGGCCACAGGGTGCGGCGGTTCCAGTCGTCGATCGACTCGAGGAGCTGCTGCTTCTCCTCGATGTCGTGCGGCCGGTCGTAGAACGTCCGCACGGAGAAGATCTGCTGGTCACCCTCCCCACGGAACATGAAGTAGGTACGGAACTGCTCCCACGGCGCCGCGAGGTCTCCCTCGTCGTCGACGACGTACTTGAGCTCCATCTGGTCGAGGAGCTGCTTCACGAGGTCCT
The DNA here is from genome assembly GCF_001419695.1 of Streptomyces prasinopilosus. Taxonomy (GTDB): domain Bacteria; phylum Actinomycetota; class Actinomycetes; order Streptomycetales; family Streptomycetaceae; genus Streptomyces; species Streptomyces prasinopilosus. The sequence continues at coordinate 3,162 of NZ_LIRG01000574.1, read as the reverse complement.
GATCCGGGACCACGGGGCCCGCGGGGCCCTGGGGCTGCGGCTCGGGCTGGCCCCCGAAGTTGGGAATCGAGGACGGGTCGATGGACATGCTGGGACTCTCCTGCGGTCGTCTGGCGTCCGGCCGTGGATGGGACCAGACGTACGTCCCACCCTCTCTCTCTTGGCACGTGCCGGGCAACCTGCCCGGCCGGGGGTCTCCCCACGCGCCGGCCTCCATGATCACATCCGGATGACCACGGAGGCCGCACCTCCGGAGGTGTTACAGCGTCTTTCCGGTGGCCGGACCCACCAGGAGGCCCTCGCCGGAGCGGTCCACGCGGACCGTGTCGCCGTCCTTGATCTCGCCGGACAGGATCTCCTTGGCGAGCCGGTCGCCGATGGCGGTCTGCACCAGGCGGCGCAGCGGGCGGGCGCCGTAGGCCGGGTCCATGCCCTCCTCCGCCAGCCAGCCCAGCGCCCCGGGCGTGACGTCCAGGATGAGCCGGCGTTCGGCCAGGCGGCGGCCCAGCCGGTCGAGCTGCAGTGCGGCGATGCGCTCCAGCTCGGGCATGGTCAGCGCCGAGAACACGACCAGGTCGTCCAGCCGGTTGACGAACTCCGGCTTGAAGGAGGACCGGACCACTTCCAGGACCTGTTCCTTCTTCTGCTCCTCGGTGGTCAGCGGGTCGACCAGGAACTGGCTGCCCAGGTTGGACGTCAGGACCAGGATCGTGTTGCGGAAGTCGACCGTGCGGCCCTGGCCGTCGGTGAGCCGGCCGTCGTCGAGGACCTGGAGCAGGATGTCGAAGACCTCGGGGTGGGCCTTCTCCACCTCGTCGAGGAGCACCACGCTGTACGGGCGGCGGCGCACGGCCTCGGTGAGCTGGCCGCCCTCCTCGTACCCGACGTAGCCGGGCGGGGCGCCGACCAGGCGGGCCACGCTGTGCTTCTCGCTGTACTCCGACATGTCGATGCGGACCATCGCCCGCTCGTCGTCGAAGAGGAAGTCGGCGAGCGCCTTGGCCAGTTCGGTCTTGCCGACGCCGGTGGGGCCGAGGAAGAGGAAGGAGCCGGTGGGGCGGTCCGGGTCGGCGATCCCGGCGCGGCTGCGGCGGACGGCGTCCGACACCGCCCGCACGGCCTCGGTCTGGCCGATGAGCCGCTTGCCCAGCTCGTCCTCCATGCGCAGCAGCTTCTGCGTCTCGCCCTCCAGCAGGCGGCCGGCGGGGATGCCGGTCCAGGAGGCGACGACGTCCGCGATGTCGTCGGAGCCGACCTCCTCCTTGACCATGGTGTCCTTGGCCACCTCCTCCTCGGCCTCGGAGGCGGCCTCCAGGTCGCGTTCCAGGCCGGGGATCTCGCCGTAGAGCAGCTTGGAGGCGGTGTCGAAGTCGCCCTCGCGCTGGGCGCGTTCGGCCTGGCCGCGCAGTTCGTCGAGCTTCTCCTTCAGCTCGCCGACCCGGTTGAGGGACTGCTTCTCCTTCTCCCAGCGGGCATTGAGGCCGCGCAGTTCCTCCTCCTTGTCGGCGAGGTCGCGGCGCAGCTTCTCCAGGCGTTCGAGGGAGGCGGCGTCGGTCTCCTTGCCGATCGCCAGTTCCTCCATCTTCAGCCGGTCGACCGAGCGCTGGAGTTCGTCGATCTCGACGGGCGAGGAGTCGATCTCCATGCGGAGCCGGGAAGCCGCCTCGTCGACCAGGTCGATGGCCTTGTCGGGCAGGAAGCGGGAGGTGATGTAGCGGTCCGAGAGGGTCGCCGCCGCCACCAGCGCGCTGTCGGCGATCTGCACCTTGTGGTGCGCCTCGTAGCGGCCCTTCAGGCCGCGCAGGATGGCGATGGAGTCCTCGACCGACGGCTCGGCGACCAGCACCTGCTGGAAGCGGCGCTCCAGCGCCGGGTCCTTCTCGATCCGCTCGCGGTACTCGTCGAGGGTGGTGGCGCCGACCATGCGCAGCTCGCCGCGGGCGAGCATCGGCTTGAGCATGTTGCCGGCGTCCATGGCGGAGTCGCCGCCGGCACCGGCGCCGACGACCGTGTGCAGCTCGTCGATGAAGGTGATGATCTGCCCGTCGGAGTCCTTGATCTCGGCGAGGACGGTCTTCAGCCGCTCCTCGAACTCGCCGCGGTACTTGGCCCCGGCGACCATCGCCCCCAGGTCGAGCGCGACGAGCCGCTTGTCCTTCAGCGACTCGGGCACCTCGCCCTTGACGATGGCCTGGGCGAGGCCCTCGACGACGGCGGTCTTGCCGACGCCGGGCTCACCGATCAGCACCGGGTTGTTCTTGGTGCGGCGGGACAGCACCTGCACGACCCGCCGGATCTCCTGGTCGCGGCCGATCACCGGGTCGAGTTTGCCCTCGCGGGCGGCCTCGGTGAAATCGGTCCCGAACTTCTCCAGGGCCTTGTACTGGCCCTCGGGGTCGGCCGTCGTCACCCGACGGGCTCCTCTCGTCTGCTGGAAGGCCGCCTGCAGCTTCTTCGCGGTGGCGCCCTGGCCGGACAGCACCTCGCCGGCCGCGCCGCCCTTCGCGGCGATGCCCAGGAGCAGGTGCTCGGTGGAAAGGTACTCGTCGCCCAGGTCGCGGGCGCGGGCCTGGGCGTCCGCGATGACGGCGAGCAGCTCGCGGTTGGGCTGGGGCGGGGCGACGGTGGACCCGGTGACGCTCGGCAGCCCGGCGAGGACGCGCTCGGCCCCGGCGCGGACGGCGGCCTGGTCGGCGTCGACCGCGGCGAGCAGGTCGGTGATGTTCTCGTTGTCCTGCCCCTCGAGCAGGGCGAGCAGCAGGTGGGCGGGGGTGAGGTCGGGGTGTCCCCCGGTCAGGGCCCGATTGCCGGCTGCGTTGATCGCGTCCCGGCTCCGGTTGGTCAGCTCGGCGTCCACGTTCGCGTTCTCCTCCTTGCGATGACCGTTCAGCGGCCTTCCCGGCCGACATCGGCTTGGCTGACTCGGTCAGCGTACACAAACTTGAGTCTATTCCACTCAAGGTGAGGACGGGAGGCCCGGGGCGGTCGGGTTCCCGGGCCCTCCGTTCCCGGATTCCCCCGCTCCCCGGGTTCCACGGCATCCCGGCTCCCCGGCTCCCCGGCTCCCCGGCTCCCGGCTCCCGGCTCCCGGCTCCCGGCTCCCGGCTCCCGGTGCGACCGTCGTCCCGCGCACCTCGCCCCGCGCACCTCGCACCTCGCACC
>NZ_LIRG01000573.1 GCF_001419695.1 Streptomyces prasinopilosus | reverse complement strand
CGCAGCCGCATTCCCTGTCCCGTGCCGTCAGGCGCAGCCGAGCTCGCCCAGCATGCCCTCGCGCAGCCGGCCGATGATCCGCTTGATCAGGCGGGAGACGTGCATCTGCGAGCACCCGAGCCGTTCGCCGATCTCCGCCTGGGTGGCCTCCTCCACGAACCGCATCCGGATGATCTCGCGGTCGCGGTCGCTCAGCTCGGCCATGAGCGGCGCGAGCGCGTGGAAGTCCTCGACGAGCCGCAGCCCCTCCTCCTCCATGCCGATGAAGTCGGCCAGGACGGATTCGCCGTTCTCGGGGCCGTCACCGGTGAGGGCGGCGTCCAGCGACGACGAGTTGTAGCCGTTCGCGGCCAGCCGGCCCTCGTTGACCTGCTCCTCGGTGAGGTTCATCAGGGTGGCGAGCTCGGCGACCGTGGGCTCGCGGTCCAGCCTGCTGGCGAGCTCCTCGCGGGCCTTGGCCAGTTCCACCCGCAGCTCCTGGAGCCGGCGCGGCACGTGGACCGCCCAGGTGGTGTCACGGAAGAAGCGCTTGATCTCGCCCACGATGTACGGCAGCGCGAAGGAGGTGAACTCGACCTCGCGCGACAGCTCGAACCGGTCGATCGCCTTGATCAGACCGATCATGCCGGTCTGGACGATGTCCTCCATGTCGTCGCCGCGGCCGCGGAACCGTCCGGCCGCGAACCGCACCAGCGACATGTTCATCTCGATCAGGGTGTTGCGCGCGTACTGGTACTCGTGCGTGCCCTCCTCCAGTTCCGCCAGGCGGCGGAAGAACTGGCGGGACAGCTCCTTGGCATCGCGCGGAGCGACGGCCTTGGGGTCGACGACCCCGGGCAGGCTTCCGTCACCCGTCCCGGCCTCGGCGTTTCTTTCGACGGCCTGCGCCTGCGAGCGGATCACGGCGGTCTTCATTACCTCTCCCCACGAAAGTCCGATGGACACGTGCCTTGGTCCTTCGGGGTTGCGACTACCCAGCTTCGTACCGAACACTCCACCCGATTTCCAGGAATCCTCACCGTGACGCGCGGTGCCCTCCCCTTCACTCAGAGCGGAACTCCCCTCCCTTCCCCCCGGGGCGGGGATTCCTACGCTGGAGGAGTGAGAAACCAAGCGCCCCCCGCCACCGGTGTCGTCCCCCTGCGGCCCGCGGCCGCACGCCGCGCCGCCGCTCCGCCGGCACCCGCTCCCGCTCCCGTTCCAGCGGCTCCCCCTCCCCGGGAGCCGCTGTGGCGCGACCTGGTCGGCGACGTGCTGCGCCG
>NZ_LIRG01000572.1 GCF_001419695.1 Streptomyces prasinopilosus | reverse complement strand
ACACGGAACACCGGGCGGGTGGGACCCGCCCGGTGTTCCGTGTGCCGTGGCTCCGCGATCCGTGCCCCGCGCGCTCCCGGCCCGCGGTCCGTCGCCGGTGACCCGGGGTCAGCCGCCGGTGACCGCGCCGGCGTCGCCGCCGCCCACCGCGCCGCCGTTCTCCGTGCCGCCCTCGTCGCCACCGTCCCCCGGGTCGGGCACCGACGGGGACTCCGGCGGGTTCTCCGGCTCGGTGTCCGTCGGCGTCGTCTGGACGTCCGTCGGCTCGCCCGTCGGCTCCTCGGGCTGCTGCTGGCTCTGCGTCGGGGCCGGGGTCGGGTTGTACGACGGGACGAAGCCGCCGCCCCCGGAGCCGCTGCCGGTGCCGGTGTCCGTGTTCGGCGCCTCCGGCTCCTGGGTGTCGTCGTCCTCCTCCGGCGACTCGCTGGCCTTCTCCTTCTCGCTGGGCTGCACGGAGGACGGCGCCTTGGAGGGTTCCTTGTCGTTCTTCTCGCCCCCGCCGCCGCCGTTCAGCGCCAGCGCGACGCCCGCGACGACGGCGATCACCGCGAGCACCGCGAGGATCCACAGCTTGCCGCGGCCGTCGCCCCGGTTGCCGCCGCCCTCGAACCCGCCGTCGTCCCCGTTGCCGTACCGGTTGGGGAGGATCGGCTGCGGGATGGCCGCGGTGCCGGAGGCGTCCGGGTGGGGCATCGCCGTGGTGCCCGCGAAACCCGCCGCCGGGGTGTGCCGGCCGTCGTGCACGTCGACCACGCCGGTGTTCCAGGTGCCGGTGTGGCCGCCCTGGTCGTAGAGCATCTGCAGCCCGTACTGGACCAGCCCGCGCATCTCCTCCGCCGTCTGGAACCGGTCGTCCGGCTCCTTGGAGAGTGCGCGCATGACAAGCCCGTCCAGTTCCGGCGGGCTGGCGTCCGAGACCTCCGACGGGGGCGTGGGGATGTCCTGCACGTGCTGGTAGACCACGGACAGCGGCGTCTCACCGGTGAACGGGGGCCGCAGCGCCAGCAGTTCGTACAGCATGCAGCCGGTCGCGTACAGGTCGGACCGGTGGTCGACGGCCTTGCCCAGCGCCTGCTCGGGGGAGAGGTACTGCGGGGTGCCCATGACCATGCCGGTCTGCGTCATCGTCGTGGACGCGCCGTGCAGCGCGCGGGCGATGCCGAAGTCCATCACCTTCACCGCGCCGTTGTGCGTGATGATGACGTTGGCGGGCTTGATGTCGCGGTGCACGATGCCGTGCTGGTGCGAGTAGGCCAGCGCCTCCAGGACGCCGGAGACGATGATCAGCGCCTGTTCGGGGCCGGGCGCCTCGGCGTTGATGAGGAGATCGCGGATCGTGCGGCCCTCGACGATCTCCATGACGATGTACGGGACGGCCTGGCCGCCCACGATGTCCTCGCCGGAGTCGTACACGGCGACGATCGCGTGGTGGTTGAGACCGGCCACCGACTGCGCCTCACGCGTGAAACGCGCTTTGGCGATCGGGTCCTCGGCCAGATCGGCGTGCATCAGCTTGACGGCGACCATCCGCCCGAGCCGCACGTCCTCCGCGGCGAACACCTCGGCCATGCCGCCCCGGCCGAGTCTGTGCGTCAGCCGGTAACGTCCGTCACCGACAAGCCCGCCGTTGCCCCAGTTGTCCGGCGCGTCCGACATGCCGCCGCCAGTCGCCTCGGGGTCGGACGGGCCCTGAGAGCGCTGCTGCTGTGCCATCAGTCCTCGCCGTCGTTTCTGCCCGCGGTGCGCGCGGTGTTGTCACGGTCTCCGTCGGCCACGCTACAGCCTTCACGCCGGCCTCAGGTCCGGGACGGGCTGCCAGGAACAGGCAGGAGACGGACCGGCCATGAAACCCGCAATCCATATCGTCGTGCAAATTCCGAGCACCGTCCTCACCTCCCCTGTAACGCTTCCGCGACGCTTCCGTCCCGTACGGTCACGGAACGGGCCCCACGCTTGACGTGCCGGGGGCCTGGGGCAGACTTGGCCGGGTGGAGCGCAGGAGATCCACGAGGAACCGGTCACCGAGGGCAGTGCCGGAGAGGCTACGGGGGAAGCGGAACATGAGCCAGGACGGCGCGCGGGACCACGACGCGGGACGGGCGCTCGCCGGCGGCCGCTACCAACTGCGGGACCTGCTCGGCCAGGGTGGCATGGCCTCCGTCCACCTCGCGTACGACAGCGTGCTCGACCGCCAGGTCGCGATCAAGACCCTGCACACGGAACTCGGCAGGGAGCAGGCCTTCCGCGAACGTTTCCGCCGCGAGGCGCAGGCCGTGGCGAAGCTCACGCACACCAACATCGTCTCGGTCTTCGACACCGGCGAGGACGAGGTGGGCGGCATGACGACGCCGTACATCGTCATGGAGTACGTCGAGGGCCGCCCGCTCGGCTCCGTGCTCGACGAGGACGTGCGGCAGCTGGGCGCGATGCCCGCCGACAAGGCGTTGAAGATCACCGCGGACGTGCTGGCCGCCCTGGAGATCAGCCACGAGATGGGCCTGGTCCACCGGGACATCAAGCCGGGCAACGTGATGATGACCAAGCGCGGCGTGGTCAAGGTGATGGACTTCGGCATCGCCCGTGCCATGCAGTCCGGCGTGACCTCGATGACGCAGACCGGCATGGTCGTCGGCACCCCGCAGTACCTCTCCCCCGAGCAGGCGCTCGGGCGGGGCGTCGACGCCCGTTCCGACCTGTACTCGGTCGGCATCATGCTCTTCCAACTGGTCACCGGGCGGCTCCCGTTCGACGCCGACTCGCCGCTGGCCATCGCGTACGCGCACGTGCAGGAGGAGCCGCCGCTCGCCTCCTCCGTCAACCGCTCGCTGCCCCCGGCCGTGGACGCGCTGATCACCCGCGCGCTGAAGAAGAACCCGAACGAGCGTTTCCCCAGCGCCGAGGTCATGCGCGGCGAGTGCCTGCGGGTGGGCCAGTCCTTCCGGGCGGCCCCGCCGAGCATCGTCCCCGGCACGCCCGGGCAGAGCGGCGCGGGCGTCGGCTCCGCGGTCTTCCCGCCCGTCGACGGGTCGGCACCGGCGGCCCCGGGCGGCGTCCACACGCCGTACACGCCGGGCCCGCTCCCGCACCACACCCCGAACCCGTACGGCACCCCGGCCACGCCGAACCCGGCCCCGGCGTACGGCTACCCGCAGCAGGGCGCCCCGCAGGGCGGCTACGCGACACCCCACTCCCCGTACGGCACGCACCAGGGCGGTCCGTCGACACCGCCGCCGTACCACCTGTCGCCCCAGGGTCCGGGAGCGGGCGGCCCGGGCGGCGGCAGGAACAACAAGCCGGCGATCATCGCTTCGGTCGCCGTGTCCGTCCTCGCCGTCGGCGGCCTGATCGCGGTGCTGCTGGCCAACGGCGGCGACGAGAACGACAAGGCCGGTGACACCGGCGCGTCGGCGTCGGCCTCCCGGGCGGCCGGCCACCGCGGCCCCGACCTCTCCCGGACGATCGACCCGGATGAGTGCACGGAGCCGAAGGAGGCCTACAACGACGAGGACAAGGTCGAGCTCCCGAACCTGAAGTTCAAGCACATCAAGTCGGTCAAGGAATGCTTCCAGGCCGCCGGATGGGACCTGAAGGTGCGGAACGTCGACGAGAACACGTACGGCGAGGGGGCGGTCATGAAGCAGTTCCCCGCCGCCGGCACGGCCGTCGACCCCGAGGAGATGCCCAGGATCCAGCTCGACGTCTCCACGGGCAACCCGCCGACCGGCTGAACCCTCGCGTGCACGCGGAAGGGGCCCGGCTCCCGAGCCGGGCCCCTTCCGCACGTCCTGCCGACGCCCCGCCGGAGCGGGGCGCGGACGACTGCGGGGACTACAGGTAGGGGCCGCCCGCGCGGCCGCCCAGCGGGGGCTCCTCGGCCCCGCCGTCACCGGCGCCCGGCGGGAGGGCGCGGCGCATCTGCTCCAGCTGGGCGCGCGCGGCCATCTGCTGGGCGAAGAGCGTGGTCTGGATGCCGTGGAAGAGGCCCTCCAGCCAGCCCACCAACTGGGCCTGCGCGATCCGCAGCTCGGCGTCGCTCGGGGTGGCCTCGTCCGTGAAGGGCAGCGAGAGCCGCTCCAGCTCCTCGACCAGCTGGGGCGCGAGTCCGTCCTCCAGCTCCTTCACCGAGCTGGCGTGGATCTCCTTGAGCCGGACCCTGCTGGCCTCGTCCAGGGGAGCCGCGCGCACCTCCTCCAGCAACTGCTTGATCATGCTGCCGATCCGCATGACCTTCGCGGGCTGCTCCACCTGCTCCGTCACCGGGACCTCGCGGGAGTCCTCGTCCCCCGTGGCCCCGCCGAGCGCCATCCCGTCCTGGCCGACGACCAGGACCTGCGGATTGTCCGGCGACCGTTCGTTCCTCGGCATCTCCATGGGTCCATTCTCTCGCACGCCCGCCGCACACCTCCGGGGCCCCCTGAC
>NZ_LIRG01000571.1 GCF_001419695.1 Streptomyces prasinopilosus | reverse complement strand
TCCTCCTCGCCGACGACCACGCGCTGGTCCGCCGAGGAGTACGTCTCATCCTCGACGGCGAACCGGACCTGACCGTCGTCGCCGAGGCCGACAACGGCGCCGAAGCCCTCGCCCAGGCCCGTGTCCACGAACCCGACCTGGCGATCCTCGACATCGCCATGCCCCGGCTGACCGGCCTCCAGGCGGCCCGCGAACTCTCCCGCACACTGCCGCAGACGCGGATCCTCATCCTGACCATGTACGACAACGAGCAGTTCTTCTTCGAGGCGCTGGGCGCCGGAGCCTCCGGTTACGTGCTCAAGTCCGTCGCCGACCGCGACCTGGTGGAGGCCTGCCGGGCCACCATGCGCGGCGAACCGTTCCTCTACCCGGGCGCCGTCAACGCCCTCATCCGCAACTACCTCGAACTCGCCCGGGACGGCCGGAACCTGCCGGCGAAGGCCATCACCGACCGCGAGGAGGAGATCCTCAAGCTGGTCGCCGAGGGGAACACCTCGCAGCAGATCGCCGACCTCCTCGTCATCAGCCCCAAGACCGTGGAGCGCCACCGCGCGAACCTGCTGGCCAAGCTCGACCTGAAGGACCGGCTGGAACTCACCCGGTACGCCATCCGAGTGGGACTGATCGAACCCTGACGGACCTCACCGGAGGCTGACGGGACATCAATCCGTCTATGTAACGCGGGTGTTCCCGGAGCCGGTGTTCTCCGTGCCGGCCGGCGTCCCCCGTGCAGCCGGTGCCCGCTCCTGTGCGGCCGGCACGGCCGGGGCCCGTCCGGCACGATCCGCCGGGCGGAGGCCCTGGCGCTCGGCCTCGGCGGGCTCCCGGTCGGCCGCGGGTCCGGCGTCCAGGTTCCCGTCGGGCCCCGCGTCCAGGTCCGGGGGGAGCCCCGGACCCGCCGGGGGACCGGGGTCCGGGTCGGTCCCGGTGTCCCGGGACGAGCCGCGGTCGGGCAGCCGGGCCTGGACGGAGCGCAGGGCGCGCGCGAGCAGGTGGGACTGCTTGGCGAGCACCGGACCGAGCACGGCGAGGACGAGGACGTACCCGGCGATGAACGGCGTGAGCCGGTCGTCGAGGGCCGCGCCGGTGGCCATGGCGGCCAGGATCAGCGCGAACTCACCGCGGGAGACGAGCGTGGTGGCGATGTCGGCCGCGATGTCGACGCCGTACCGGTACAGGCGGGCCACCAGGAGGCCCGCGATCAGGTTCATCGCGAGGGTGAGCGCCACCGCGGCGGCCACCGGACCGGCGACGGAGGCGATGTCCCCCGGGTCGATGGCCAGCCCGAAGGCGAAGAAGAAGATCGCCGCGAAGGCGTCCCGCAGGGGGTGCACCAGGGTGCGGATCCGGGGCGCGGCGGGGGTCCCGGCCACGATCAGACCGACCATGAACGCGCCGATGGCGTCGACGACCCCGAGCACCTCGGAGACACCCGCGACGAAGATCGCGGTCCCGAGGAAGGTGACGACCAGCAGCTCGTTGTCGCGCACGGCCATGATCCGGCCGAACAGCCGGGTTCCGTAGCGGGCGGCGACGGCAAGCACCATCAGGAACCCGAACGCCCTGGACGCCTGGAGCGCCATGTCCCCGAGCCCCTGGGCGCCACTGAGGACGGGCTGCAGCGCGGCGAGGTACAGCGCGAGGAAGATGTCCTCGACGACGGTGACACCGAGGATGAGGCGGGTCTCGGGCCGGCTGATGTGGCCCAGCTCGATGAGGATCTTCGTGACGATCGCGGAGGACGAGATGCCGAGCACCCCGGCGAGCACCAGGGCCTCCCGCGCCCCCCAGCCGAGGGCGAACCCGAATCCCAGCCCCGCGCCGACGTTGAGCGCCAGGTAGATGCCGCCGGCGGTGAGGAGCTGTTTGCCGCCCCGTCTCAGGTCGTCGAGGTGGAACTCCAGGCCGAGGTAGAAGAGCAGCAGGACGAGACCGAGGGCCGACAGCATCGAGAAGTCGTGCGCGTCCTCGACCAGGACCAGACCGGGCGTGTGCGGGCCGAGCAGGATGCCGGCGAGCATGAACAGCGGGATCGTCGGCAACCCGATCCGGCTGCCGAGACGGGCCAGGAACGCCGCGGCGAGGAACGCGCCGCCCATGGCGAGCAGGGTGTCGGCATGTCCCACGGGTCACCACTTTCCACAGCACGGGGACGGAGGGGGAACGGCCGACCGGCCCGAGTGGGGAACGCTCCTCCGTTCCGGTGGGGGTTCTCCGCCATACGGGGCTGCGGCCGGTACACCCACGGGTCCCGGGGGGTTACGGCCTGTGCGTCCCGGAACCGTGACCCGGGCTTTTCTCAACGCTCACATCCGACCCCCGGCGCCCACCATCCGTGACACCACCCAAACGGGACGGCGGACGACACCCACGGGAAAGGGGGGAGGTCCCTCATTGCGGCCGGACACCGGAGACGACGGAACCGCCGCGCGCTCCGTACCGGACGGCCCGCACCGTACGGGGTGCGCCGTGCTCCGCGCCGGACGGCCCGCGCCGGACGGCCCGCGCCGGACGGTCCGCGCCGCGCGGCGGTGGCACACCGTACGGCTCCCCCCCCGCGCGGGGG